>CAUSHT010000165.1:0-3484 GCA_963531275.1 uncultured Neisseria sp. | reverse complement strand
CGTCAAAATCAATTGATTGCGGTACGGGAATTGTCGCGCGGTACGGTGGCGGAAAATACGGTTTATATTCGTGAAATTGTCAAATTGGCATTGGATGAATACGCCGACAGTTTGATTTTGGCACACAATCATCCGGGCGGCTCGGCAAGGCCGTCTGAATCTGATGTGCAGTTTACTGAGCGTTTGAAACAGGCTTTAAGTTTGGTGGATATTACGCTGTTGGATCATTTTATCGTGACGGCAAAAGAAACCTGCTCTTTGCGCGAACAGGGCTATATGTAAGGATGAATGTTCAGACGGCCTCAGTAAGATTGGTTACCTTGCTGAGGCCGTCTGAAGGATTATTGCGTTACTTCATCGGATGATTCTTCTTTGTGGATGATTTCTTCCGATTTTGGCTTTTCTTTGCTCTTTTCCTTCTCTTTTTCTTTATACTTGGCTTTTTTACCGTCGGGAATGGCGGCATCAATCACTGCCCCCGTTCCTTTGACAACTAATTTTCCGGCAGTCAGAACGGTTGTGGCAGCCAAATCGACAGCCGCACCTATAACGCAGCCGTTAAGCGTCAGACAAAGGGCAAGTGCCGGAAGCAGGCGTTTTGTGCATCTCAATGGCTGCATCCGCAGTGCCCTTCGTGATGATGGTCGCATCCTAGTGCTTCTTGCCAAGCATCATCATCGCCGTCAAATTCTTCAACTTCGTCAAATTCGCCGTTTTCTACTATGCTTACCAGCTCTTCCAAACTTTCTGCGCCTTCTACCCAAAAGCAGGGAATATCGGGTGGTGTATCGGGGGCAAGCAGGGCGGCTTGTTGGTCGTGCCAAGCAATCCAGTAGCCGTTTTGCGTTTGTACGAATACGGCATCGGGATGGATGGTTTCATTTTCGGTATTGACCAGCATTCTGGTAGCGATATCGGTTTGAAAAGGTAAGGTTTGCATGATGGTTTGAGAATGTAAGAAAAGAAAGTATTGTAACATGGCAAAAACAAACGCACCGTCTGAGTCAGGCGGTGCGTTTGTGTCTCGGCAACTTGGGTGCGGTCAGTTTAGAGTGTCAGCCGCACCGGGAATGTCATTCCGTCAAGATTATTTGTCGTCGTTAGCCAAAACGAAGCGGTAAATAGCCGCGCCAACTGCTGCGCCGGCAATAGGAGCCAACCAGAACAACCACAGTTGTTCAACAGCCCAGCCGCCTTGGAACAAGGCAACACCGGTAGAACGTGCAGGGTTAACGGAAGTATTGGTGACAGGAATGCTGATCAGGTGAATCAGGGTCAGACCCAGGCCGATGGCGATAGGGGCGAAGCCGGCCGGAGCCAGTTTGTCGGTAGAACCCATGATGATGATCAGGAAGAATGCGGTCAGGACGAATTCGATCAGCAACGCGGCCATCATGTCGTAACCGTTAGGAGAGTGTTCGCCGAAACCATTGCTGGCAAAGCCGGAAGCAACAGCATCAAAACCGGTTTTACCGGAAGCAATCAGATACAGAACGCCTGCAGCGGCAATCGCACCGACAACTTGGGATACGATGTAAGGCAACAGGTCTTTACCGTTGAAACGACCGCCGATGAAGAGGCCGACGGAAACGGCAGGGTTAAAGTGGCCTCCTGAAATATGGCCGACGGCGTAAGCCATGGTCAGTACGGTCAAGCCGAACGCCAAGGCGACACCGGCAAAGCCAATGCCGAGTTCAGGGTAGGCTGCTGCCAATACTGCGCTGCCGCAGCCGCCGAATACCAGCCAGAAAGTGCCGAAAAATTCTGCAAAATATTTTTTCATTTGTTTTTCCTCGTAAAGGGTGGGGGTGTTGCCGAAGGCATGAATCATAATAATATTGTTTCTAATCGAAAAACGGATTTACCTGTTTTTTCCGGTCTTGACAAAAGGCCGTCTGAAAATGGCGACAAACGGGTAGAGATATGTATTTTGCAGGTTGAGTTTGGTTGATTGAACCTTGTTTTTTTGTGAAACAAATGCCGTTAATGCAAAAGCATTTAGATTTGTAAGAAATGTTGTTTATAGATTACTTATTTGCTTGTTTATTTGATTGGAATCTCTGAACCATATCTGATTTTAAAAGGCCGTCTGAAAAGTTTTCAGACGGCCTTAATTTTATACAAGGATAAATTAATCCAGATGGTCGCTGCTTTGTGCCAAGATGGTGCGGTTGCCGTTGTTTTCCGCCGGGGAAACAATACCGTCGGCTTCCATTTGTTCAATCAGGCGGGCGGCGCGGTTGTAGCCGATGCGCAGTTGGCGTTGGATATTGGAAATGCTGGCCTTACGCGATTTCAAGACAACGGAAACGGCTTCGTCATACATGGGGTCGAGGTCGCTGTCGTTGCTGCGGCTGGTGCCGGTAAAGTCTTCGGTGGAACCGTTGCTCAAAATATCGTCGATATAGTCGGGTGCGCCAAATTGTTTCAGGTATTCCACTACGCGGTGAACTTCATTGTCGGAGGCGAATGCACCGTGTACACGTTGCGGATAGTTGGTACCGGGTAGCTGGAACAGCATATCGCCTTGGCCGAGCAGGTTTTCCGCACCCATTTGGTCAAGAATCGTGCGGCTGTCGATTTTGCTGGACACTTGGAAGGCAATGCGTGTCGGAATATTGGCTTTAATCAGGCCGGTGATGACATCCACGCTTGGGCGTTGGGTGGCAAGAATCAAATGGATGCCGGCTGCACGCGCTTTTTGGGCAAGGCGGGCAATCAGTTCTTCAATTTTCTTGCCTGCGGTCATCATCAGGTCGGCAAATTCATCTACGACAACCACGATAAACGGCAGTTTCTCCAATGGTTCAGGATTTTCAGGCGTGAGGCTGAACGGGCTGCCGATTTTTTCGCCACGCGCGGCGGCTTCGGCAATTTTTTGGTTGAAACCGGCAAGGTTGCGCACACCCATAAAGCTCATCAGGCGGTAGCGTTTTTCCATTTCGTTGACGCACCAGTTCAGGGCGTTTGCTGCCAGCTTCATATCGGTCACGACAGGGGCGAGCAGGTGCGGAATGCCTTCGTAAATGCTCAGCTCCAGCATTTTCGGGTCAATCATAATCATGCGCACGTCTTCAGGCGTTGCTTTGAAGAGCATGGACAGAATCATGGCGTTCACGCCTACGGATTTACCCGAACCGGTCGTACCGGCAACCAGCAGATGCGGCGCTTTGGCCAAGTCTGTCACAACAGGCTGGCCGGTGATGTCTTGGCCGAGGGCGAGGGTCAGTTTGGATTTGGATTCGGTAAACGCAGGCGAATTGAAGATTTCGCTCAGGCGGATCATTTGGCGTTTCGGATTAGGCAATTCTAAGCCCATGCAGGTTTTGCCGGGGATGGTTTCCACCACGCGGATAGAAGCCACGCCAAGTGAGCGCGCCAAGTCTTTTTCAAGGTTCAAAACGGCACTGCCGCGTACGCCGACATCAGGCTCAATCTCGTAGCGCGTAATGACCGGGCCGGAATAGGAGTCCATCACTTTGAC
>CAUSHT010000164.1:0-3486 GCA_963531275.1 uncultured Neisseria sp. | reverse complement strand
ATCAAAACTTTCAGACGGCCTTTAGCTATCCGTTAACTGCTTAGAATTTCCATTCAAGCGATACGGAGTAGTTGCGGCCGGGAGCGTAGTAGCGTTCCAATCCCTGCGCCGCCGATTTAGCATCACTTACGCTTAAAGAGTTAATAGTCGATCTCGGATTGATGCCGCGCAAGCTATCCCAAGTATGGTATTTCCGGTTAAACAGATTATAAACACCCGCCCGCAAAGTCATACGTTTTACCGGTTTGTAGTAGCCGAATACATCCACAACAGTTGCCGCTTTATTCAACCAACGGAAGTCGATTTTATCGTCACGATACTGTAAGGCAACAGCACAATCATCTGTTTCCTCACCTGTCCAAGGATCAAGCTTAAAGCGGGTGCAATAACCCTTCTGTTCAATTACTTGGGCATCTTTGGCTTTTTTCCTGCCCATATAGCTGACACGGGAGAAAATACCCCAACGCTCGTCTGGAGATTCATAATCGAGTCCGAGTACCAACTTCAGAGGCTGGATAGACAGCATACTGCCGCGATCACCGGACAATTTGCCTTTGCTATAACCCAATGCGCCGGATAATTTGAAACCTTCCGGCACGGGCATTACTTGATGCAGGTTTATCTCTCCTTTAAGTTCGATCCCCTGGACTCTTGCTTTATCGACATTGACCATTTGTTGGCCGATTTGAGAAATCGTCATGCCGCAATAAGTTGGATCATTATAACAATAATACCACTTATCTCTATGATTATTATATGGATTTGGAATTTGGAATGCATGCTCCTCTTCAAACAAGAAATTACGGTAACGGGTCTGATAGAAACTGAAATCCAATGTTCCTTTGTCATTTTTTCCATGCAGCGACAATGTTTGATTCAGGCTGCGTTCAGCTTTCAGCAAAGGATTCGCTATCCAGTTGCCATACACGCTGGTATAAGTAAAATACATTTCCGATGCTGTCGGCACGCGATGCCCCGTATTGATTTGATAGGCTGCACGCCAAGTGTCGTTCAAGCGGTAGTCCAAACCTAAAACGCCGTTCCATGTATTAAAACTTCTTGCGGCAGGATTGCCGTCGTTAATACAGGTCTCCTTACAAGGCGTACCAGGCTTGAAAGCTTGCGGTTTTACCTTCTCATGATCATAACGCACCCCCGCATTTACGGAGAACTTATCACCAAAAGTAATTTTATCCTGCAATGAAAAACCGAATTGATCCGTCTTCATCGGACGCATAATCGTGTAGTGTTCACGGCCAGTTATATTGCCTTTTGAATTAAAATCTAGATCATCATTTACATTTTCAAAGTCGCGACGACTGGCAAAAGTCTTAAACGAGAACCTGTGCTCGCCTTTCCACAGTGAAAAAGGCTGGCTGTCCAAACGAAAAGATAAACGCTTGTACTTGGTATCCATATTCCGTTCGTCTCTATCAGCCATAAAGCCGTTATGATACTGATAACCCGTACGCCAATCTCCGGTACGAACCATATCTCCTTTATAGTTTATCGCCCCGTTGCGGGTTTTCTGATAGTCCAAATCCGTGCGCAGCAAGGAAAGGATGGAAGAGTCGGGCGTCCATTCGTGGTTCAGATTAATGTTGCTGCGTTTCTGTACGTCGTCCGCTTCCCGCCAAGAGCCGGTCAGGGAATAGGTTTTTTCATAAGTGTAATTGCTGTTATTTTGTCCATTAACAGAAAAACCGAAACGGTGAGAGTCGGCCGGTTGCCAGCCTAATTTCACCAAATAACTGTGATTATTGTGTTTGGATGGATCTGGATGAATGCGTGCCGAACCGCGCTCTGCCTTATCTTGCTTATCCAATTCATCAAAACCTACAAAATCAGCGATATCACCGCCCCTACTTTTCATTTCATGCCCGTGTCGGCGGGAATACAAAACCACCGCATCAAAAACATTGCCCGCATAGCCGAAACCTACGGTATTCGCCCACTCTCTATTTTTGCTTGCATAACCGCTACGAAGAAGCGCACCAAAATTTTGTTCCGGCAAAACAATATCCCGCGCATCAAGCGTGCGGTAGTTGACGTTACCACCCAAAGAGCCGCTGCCGCTTTCAAAGGAATCCGCACCTTTCGTAATATCCACACCCTTAACCATCTCGGTATCGATACTCAAACGGGAATTATTGAAGTTGCCGTAACGTGCATAAAGTGAATTTTCTTCCGAACTGGGCAGTGCCACACCGTCGATACTGATACCGACACGGTTGTCTTCCACGCCGCGCATGGCAAAACCTTTCATACGGCGGCCATCATCGGATACACCGACATCGGACGAATAACGCACCAAATCACGGGTATCACGAATCATTTGTTCTTGAATGGTTTTAGCATTTACTCGTTCCACAGTGGTAGCTGCATTACGCTGACCTTTTACGCGGACTTCTTTTATCTCTGCTTTAACGGGTGTGGTTTCAGTTGCAGCTTCATCCGCTGCCAAGACTGGATTGCCGAAAATACTGCCGACCAGCGCGGCAATGGGGAGCATTTGTAATGGTTTCATATTATCAACTCAAGATGTAATGGATTGTTCATCCATCAGTTAATACATAATAAATTTTCTGATAATCATTAATGATTAATAAGACAGCAACCCGTTCAAACAAAACTTTGTAGTGTAATTAAAGGCCCCTGCAAACATCTACGCCGAGACCTTGCCTGTTTGATTTAATTATTGTTTAGAGTCTGTGCGGTGTCATACCTTCAGGCGCTTCCGCACCTTCCGGCAAACCGAAGGTTTCACGCAAAATCACTTTATAGAATTCAAAAGCTTCGCGTGCGCCTTGAATGGCTTCCGCCTCGGCTTCCGGAGTCAAGTTCAAAGCGTTCAGATGCTCGACAAAAGCGCGCCAGTGTTTGCCACGGCCGTTTGGATGCGGAGCCAGGTGGCGTGCGCCGAATTCGCCGTTGTATTCAAGTTTTTGAGCGTGTTTGAACAAGAATGCCGCACCCAAATTAGAACCTTCGGCGCAATACAGCCAGCCGATGGCTTTATTGCCGGTTTCGTGCGGCAATTCTTTGTCAAATTTGTAAGGCTCTTCACCCAAGTCTTTTAAGTCTTGAGTCACGGCATCGTAACGCGCCATGTATTCAAGTTCGGGAATGGCTTTATTCAATTCGGCATCTTTATAGATATGATCGACAGCCTTGTGGAAAACAGATTGAAGTTTCAAGAATTTGATGTAGTTTTCTTTGCTGGAAAAAGGTTGAACGGACATAACCAAGTTATCAACGCTGTCGTGCGTTGTCGTGGTTTGCTCTTTCAAGCGTTTGGCGAAAGTCAGCTCTTGGGTCTCACTCATGATGTTTCCTTCGAATAAGGGACAAATGGTTTCAGACGGCCTTTATGGTTAAAAATACCGTCTAATTTGAAAAGAATCGTTTTAAAAACAAAGAAGATAACTTTTAACCTGCTTCAGGTTCATTGACCGCACACCTTCCACAAATCTACAAGTCTCATCG
>CAUSHT010000163.1:0-3501 GCA_963531275.1 uncultured Neisseria sp. | reverse complement strand
CGTCACGGGTGCAGGTAAAAGTGAAGTAAGCGTCGGTCCAGTGATGTACGGACAATACTTTTTGGGTATTGAATGCTGCCATTTGGGTTTCCTGTCAGTAAAAGAAATGGGAAGTGTTTATTTGGGACGTGTGTCAGAATGAAAATATCTGCCCAATTCGGGATAAAGCTAAAATTCTAAACGAAACGGATGGTTGCGACAATGCTTGATGCACAGCGATTATATGCCGTTTGAAGGGCTTTCAGACGGCATAGCGGGATAGGCGGTGCCTTACGGCGGCATATCCGCAAGGTAAATCAGGGAAATCGAGGCTGCCAGCCTGAGCGCGTCCCGTCCCCAGCGGGGGTGTTCCAGCCCGCGTATTGGGAGGATCGGTTTGACGGTGGCGGCAATCAGCCTTTGTATTTCTGCAGGCTGCGCTGACAGTACGCTGCCCCATTTTTCCGCTGCCGCTTCCAGCAGTCCGCCGTTTTTCAATATCAGCGCGGTAGAATGAATGTAGCAGAGCCAATCGCGGGCTTGGCATTGCGCTATGGTCAGGACTTCGGAAGGGTCGTCTTCAAAGTCCAAAAAGCTGATGTTTTTTCCGTCCGACATCATATTCCGTGCAAACGCCTGACTGAGGAACTGCCGTTTTTCATGCACATGGGCAATGGCTTCCAAACCGGCAAGCCAAGCGTCTGCCTTTCCGGCTTCGGCTTCTTTGCGGATTTGCGTATCGAGCGGGACCCCTTCCAAATTGCCGAACATAAGGGCATTTTTCCGGACGGCGAGCAATTCGGGAACGGCTATCCCCGCAGAGCGCAATTCGTACAGGCGTTTCGACTCGGTTGCAATGGCAGGCTCACCTCCGAGGCTGGGGACCGGCTTCAACAACCCCAGTTTCAAATATCGGGCAACCATACCGAGCAGCGCGTAACGCCATCGCGCATTGTGCCTGCCTGCTTTGCGTACCCATACCTTGGTTCCGTCGGCTAGCAGGTGGGGGGCGATGGCGGCCTCCTGTTTTGCCGCCAGTTCGTCCAGCAGGATGGAAAAACGGGTTTCATGCATAGGTAAAGTCATTTTCTTTCAATCTTAAGTTTGGACGGAATGCCGCCCACACGGGACATCAGGCAAGGGTTTGTTTGATGATGCCTTTTACCGCATCCGCACTGTTCGGCACGGTTTGCACGCGCTGCGGCAGGTTTTCCAAACCTTCCAGAGCGGTGGGGCGCGGAATGGCGACATCACCGACGGCTTCGCGTATGGTCGCATCGAATTTCGCTGCCAACGCAGTTTCCAAACAAACAACCGTTTCACCTTCTTCACGCACTTCACGGGCAACTTTGACGCCATCGGCTGTATGCGGATCAATCAATTCATGATCTTGCTCGTAAACCTGTTTGATGGTGGCAAGGCGGTTGGCATGGGTCGATTTACCGGAAACAAAGCCATATTGTTGATGTACTTTGTTTAAGGCAAATTCCAAATTGAAGCCTTTGCCGGAGGCTACTTCCGCCCATAAGGTTTGGATTTCGTCCGCATCGCGATCCATCAGGTCAAACACAAAACGCTCGAAGTTGGAGGCTTTAGAAATGTCCATAGACGGGCTGGAAGTAACATGGGTATGTTCGCTGTTGCGCGGACGGTATGCGCCGGTTTTGAAAAATTCGTCCAATACGTCGTTTTCGTTGGTGGCGACAATCAAGCGGTGGATGGGCAGGCCCATTTGGCGGGCGATATGGCCGGCGCAGACATTGCCAAAGTTGCCGCTTGGTACGCAGAAGCTGACTTTTTCGTCATTGCTCGAAGTGGCATTGAAATAACCGGCAAAGTAGTACACGACTTGGGCGACAATACGGCCCCAGTTGATGGAGTTGACTGTGCCGATATGGTATTTGGCTTTGAATTCGGCATCGTTTTGTACGGCTTTGACGATGTCTTGGCAGTCGTCAAACATACCTTCAACAGCGATATTGTGGATGTTGGCATCTTGCAGGCTGAACATTTGCGCGCGTTGGAATGCGCTCATTTTGCCTTCCGGCGACAGCATGAAGACATTGACGCCCTTTTTGCCGCGCAGGGCGTATTCGGCGGCAGAGCCGGTGTCGCCACTGGTGGCACCCAAAATATTGAGTTCTTTGCCTTCTTTGTTCAATACATATTCAAACGCATTGCCCAAGAATTGCATGGCCATGTCTTTGAATGCCAAAGTTGGGCCGTTGGACAGGGCTTGAATTTTGATGCCGTCTGAAAGTGTGCGCACCGGAGTAATGGCTTTGGTACCGAATACTTCTTCGGTGTAGGTGCGGTTGATGATGTCGCGTAAATCATCAGCAGGGATGTCGGTGGCAAACAGGCTCATGACTTCAAACGCCAGCTCAGGGTAGCTGAGTGTGCGCCATTGGTCTAAGGTAGTACGGTCGATTTGAGGGTATTGCTCAGGCAGCATCAAACCGCCGTCAGGAGCCAAACCCATCAATAAAACTTCGCTGAATTGCTTGCGTGCGGTTGCACCGCGGGTGCTGATGTATTTCATGGTTTCTTCTCTATATATTTAAAATTCAAATAGAAAGTCAAAACGAATTCAGACGGCCTCGATATTAAAAAAGGCCGTCTGAATGATTATTTGTAGAGTCGTTTGAAGCAGGCGGTAACTGTTTTCGCGGTAACGGAAGCAATGGCCTGCTCGCGGGTTGCAGGGCTCAATACCTGCATCATTTCGGTTGCAGTCAATTGGTTTGGCGCTTCTTCGCTGGCGCAGCCGCAGATTTTATTTTCCCATTCGGCTTGTTTTTCCGCACTCATGGCCAAAGCAATGACGCGCCATTCGTTACGTTTGTTCAATTCGGTACGGCATTGGCTGTCTACCGCCATTTTCACTACGCTGCTGCCAATACCTGTACCGCTGCCCAAGCCGCCGAAAGATTCGCCGCCGCTAGCGCATGCACCCAATAAGAAAGCTGATGTAACAGCTGCCAAAAGAGTTTTTGAAGTCATGATGTTTCCTGTAAGCAAGGCCGTCTGAAACGCCCGAAGAGTTCTCAAAATAGCATGTATTATACCGTAATGCGGCCCGATATGTGTGTTTGCGAAACTGCCGTATAATGCTAGCGAGTTTTCTTTTCAATCAGCCAGCACGGAAGCCGCTATGTCCGACCTTTTTGCCCGACAACCCGAAGCCCCTTTAGCCGAGCGCCTGCGCCCGCATTCATTAGACGATGTCATTGGGCAACAGCATTTGATCGGCGAAGGCAAACCTTTGCGCGTGGCGGTCGAGGGAGGAAAGCCGCATTCTATGTTGCTATGGGGGCCGCCGGGTGTAGGCAAAACCACGCTGGCACGGATTTTGGCGCAGAGTTTCAATGCCCAGTTTCTGCCTGTTTCCGCCGTATTTTCCGGCGTGAAAGACATACGCGAGGCAATCGAAAAAGCTGAAATTGCCTTGCAACAAGGGCGCGCGACGATTTTGTTTGTTGACGAGGTACACCGCTTCAACAAAGCGCAGCAGGATGCATT
>CAUSHT010000162.1:0-3521 GCA_963531275.1 uncultured Neisseria sp. | reverse complement strand
GCGCGTGTGCTTATGGGGCGTTGCGGCATTGGTGATAACCGGATTTATTGGAAAATTGGCGGGTGTGGCGGTTTGAACAAGGTCGTCTGAAAACTTGTAGCAAAAACCGCTATACTAGTTGTCAAAAAACCTTTTAAACAATAAGCGATTCTCTGTGTTTTTGTGGAAAAACTGCTTATTAAAAAATCCTCTAAATTCTGCTGAAGGGAATCTAGAGGATTTGTGGTTAAAGAGAGAAGTTTTACAGAAGTTTTACAAAATTTGCCTATACGATTTATTCGTCTTCAAATTTTTCCAAAAACTCATCGCTCACTTCATTGAACCTATTAGTACTATCCAAGATTTTTTCGTTGTTCTCGTCCAACTGCTCTTCGTCCTCTTCCGAACCATGTTTGCCAGAAGCACGGATTTGGATCAGTTTTTTATAGCCGTCTTCCATTAAGTCACTAAAGAAACGCAGATGGCGCTTCAAATCATTCAGCAGGGATGCATCGCCTTTGTATGCGCCTAATTTATCAGCTTGCTCCATGTAATTAGGAATCGCAGCTATCCATTCTAAGCGGACTTTTTCGGCTTGGGCATAATTGTGTTTGTCCATTGCCTTGTTCATGTCTTCCATATGGTAGAGCATAAAGTTGGCAATGCACATTAACTCATTGTTATACTCTACTGCATTATCGTAGCTGCCTTTAGCATAATATACCCCCTCTTCCTCATTCCAACCCCCGCGCTTAGTCGAAGAGATAGTGCCAAACAGTTTTTTAATGAATTCTAAAATCATAATTTTGTGCCTTTCTCATGAGTAAAGTATGCAGATGGAAAAAAGTATAACGCAAATATGAAATGTCTGCCGCCTGTTTTTTGCTGTAGGCATATTTTCCCCTTTAACTTTCAGGCGGTCTCGTTCCCAAAACAGGAACGTTTTATACCTTATCACAAACCTTTGCAGGCCGTCTGAAAAAGCAGCCGCTGTCTTTGCCGGCTTGCATCCGCTAGAATGACTTCCTGTCGCCAAAGGTTGTCTGAAAACATCCCGACAAACCATCCCTTTTTCAGCAGATACATGGAGTTGAGCCATTGAACAAACGCCCGATGACAGTAGACGAAACCGATTTGCTGAATCTTCTTCTGTCCAACAAAAAACCTCAATATGCCCGATTGGAAACCCGTTTTTCCAACAGCGTCACTACGCTCGACGACGGCGCGATGGGCAGTTTTCTGTTTTCCAGCGATACAAACGAAACACGCCCGCTAAAAATCATCCCGATTGCCGAATACCTGTTTCACGATAAAGACGGAATTCCGGTTTTGGTAACCCTATATTCTTACAGCGACGGTCAACTGTATGAACTGGATATTTGGAAAGCGGACTTCAGCCCATTATTGGCTTATCCGGATAAATCGTAATATCCGGTCTATCCATTTCAAATCTCGGTATCTCTCTGCAATATCGGTTTTTACGGACAAACATTTTCAGACGGCCTCCCTACACACAAAGGCCGTCTGAAAATCACCCGAGCCATCCTATCCCTTGCATCCGCTTGTAATCTGCTAAAATCCTGCTTTTACAACCCACCACGGCGGCCCGAAAAATTTTCTGGCTGCCACAAGCCATTGTCCCTACGCCATGACCTACCCTATCCCAAAACCCCGTGAAAAATCCCGTTGGCTCAATCTGTCTCAAGGCTCGCTGCCCTTGGCTTTGGCGCGTTACCTGCCGCATAAGCAGCTCAAGGTTGTCTTGACCCAAGATGCGGAACAGGCGCTACGCCTTCAGACGGCATGGCGGTTTTTCCGTCCGCACGATACGGCGGTGTTCCTGCCGGACTGGGAAACGCTACCTTACGAGCGTTTTTCGCCGCATCAGGATTTGGTGTCGGAGCGCTTGTCGGCATTGTGGCAGATTAAAAGCGGCGCGGCGGACGTGTTGTTCGTACCGGTTGCCACGGCGATGCAGAAGCTGCCGCCTGTGCCGTTTCTGGCAGGGCGCACGTTTTGGCTGAAAACAGGGCAGACTTTGGATATAGGCCGTCTGAAAAGTGATTTGGTAGATGCAGGTTATAACCATGTTTCCCACGTTGTTGCGGCGGGCGAGTTTGCCGTGCGCGGCGGCATTGTCGATTTGTTCCCGATGGGCAGCGAAATGCCGTACCGCATCGATTTGTTCGACGATGAAATCGACAGCATCAAAATTTTCGATACCGAAACGCAACGCACCATCTCCCCCGTTTCCGAAATCCGCCTGCTGCCGGCGCACGAGTTCCCCACCGACAGCGAGGCGCAAAAAATCTTCCGCAGCCGCTTCCGCGAGGAAGTTGATGGCAATCCGAACGATGCCGCCGTGTACAAAGCCGTCAGCAACGGCCATTTCGGCGCGGGCGTGGAATATTATCTGCCGCTGTTTTTTGAAAACGAGCTGGAAACGCTGTTTGACTATATCGGCGAAGATGCGCTGTTTGTCTCTTTGGGCGACGTTCACGCCGAGGCAAACCGCTTTTGGAGCGACGTCAAATCGCGTTACGCCATGGCGCAGGGCGACGAAACCTATCCGCCTTTGCTTCCACAGCATTTGTATCTTTCTGCTGATGTTTTTGCAGGCCGCCTGAAAAATTATGGTCAGGTATTGCCGGATATTTTTGATAATGAACATACGTTGCCAAACTTGGCCGTCAACCGCCAATCCGACGAACCGTTGCAGGCATTAAAGGATTTTCAGACGGCCTTTGACGGACGGATTTTGCTGTGCGCCGAAAGTTTGGGACGGCGCGAAACCATGCTCGGCTTCTTGCAGCAAAACGGCTTGAAAGCCAAAAGCGTGTCCGACTGGCAGGGCTTTTTGTCGGCGCATGAGCCGCTGATGATTACAGTAGCGCCGTTGGCTTACGGGTTTAAATTAGAAGATCAAAACATCGCGGTTATTACCGAATCCGATCTTTATCAATATGTTGCCCGCTCGCGCAAACATCATCGTAAGAAACACGCCGCCGTTTCAGACGGCCTGTTGCGCGACCTTGCCGAAATCAACATCGGCGACCCCGTCGTACACGAAGAACACGGCATCGGGCGGTATATGGGCTTGGTAACGATGGATTTGGGCGGCGAAACCAACGAAATGATGTTGCTCGAATACGCGGGCGAAGCGCAGCTTTATGTGCCTGTTTCGCAACTACATTTAATCAGCCGCTATTCCGGTCAGGCGCATGAAAACGTTACCTTGCACAAGCTCGGCAGCAGTGCGTGGAACAAGGCGAAGCGCAAAGCCGCCGAAAAAGCGCGCGACACTGCCGCCGAATTGCTCAACCTCTACGCCCAACGCGCCGCCCAGTCGGGCCACAAGTTTGAAATTAACGAGATGGACTATCAGGCATTTGCCGACGGCTTTGGCTATGAAGAAACCGAAGACCAAGCCGCCGCCATTGCCGCCGTAATTAAGGATTTGACGCAGGCGAAGCCGATGGACCGCCTTGTGTGCGGCGATGTCGGCTTCGGCAAAACCGAAGTCGCCCTGCGCGCCGCGTTTG
>CAUSHT010000161.1:0-3537 GCA_963531275.1 uncultured Neisseria sp. | reverse complement strand
TTGAAATTGACTGCGCATTCCCCATGTTTCCGCTCCGAAGCGGGCGCATACGGTAAAGACGTGCGCGGTTTGATTCGCCAACACCAATTTGACAAAGTGGAAATGGTGCAAATTGTTCATCCGGAAAAATCATACGAAGCGCTGGAAGAAATGGTCGGCCATGCTGAAAATATTTTAAAAGCGTTGGAACTGCCATACCGCGTGATTACTTTGTGTACCGGCGACATGGGCTTCGGCGCGACCAAAACCTACGACTTGGAAGTTTGGGTTCCGGCACAAAACACTTACCGCGAAATTTCCAGCTGCTCCAACTGCGAAGATTTCCAAGCTCGCCGTATGAAAGCGCGTTTCAAAGATGAAAACGGTAAAAACCGTTTGGTACATACTTTGAACGGCTCAGGCTTGGCAGTCGGCCGTACTTTGGTGGCGGTTTTGGAAAACCATCAAAATGCCGACGGCAGCATTAATGTTCCTGCCGCGTTGCAACCGTATATGGGTGGCGTGACCAAACTGGAAGTAAAATAATCGCTGTTTAAATAAAAAGGCCGTCTGAAACTTAGGTTCAGATGGCCTTTTATATGATTGAACAATTAAATTATTTGTTGTGTTGACGGAAATATTCCCATTCTTCAACGACTTTACCGTCAGGTAAGTGGCACACGCCGTATTCGTTGCCGTCTTTGTCTTTTTTGATTTCGGATTTACCGCCTTGTTTGACGCAGAATTCGGAAGCCGGATTGGCCACGCCGACGTTGGGGGATTCTTGTTTTTCAGAAGCGGAGCAGGCAGCCAAAGTAGTTGCGGCAGCGAGGCTGAGGATAAGGGGTTTGATCATGTCGCGTCTTTCATTTGAAGGATAAAAACCAGCGGATTATAAGGGATGCTTGCGTTTAATGGCGTTAACCAGATTAAAGGCCGTCTGAAAAATTTTCAGACGGCCTTTAGTTTGGGAAGTCAAACCAGATTATTTGGCTGCTTCGGTTTTTTCGCCTTCTTTAGCAAAGTATTTGGCGTAAATTTTGTCGTATTCGCCACTTTCGCGTACTTTTTTCAGCGCATCGTTCAACATTTTGATGGTTGCTTCGTCGCCTTTGCGTGCAGCGATACCGTAGTTTTCGATGGTGAAGTCAGGCAGGGAGATGAAATCCAGGCCTTTGGTTGGGTTGTTTTTCACATAGTTGGCAATAACCGCGCTGTCGCTGACGACGGAGTCCAGACCGCCGTTTTCCAATTCTTTGATAATCAGGGGAACGCTTTCAAAGCGGGCGATTTTCGGATTGTCGTTGCCCAAGAGTTTGGAAACGGAGAAGTCGCCGGTGTAGCCGGTTACCACGCCGACTTTGGCCATGTTTTTCAGGTCTTCGGAAGAAGTTACTTTTTTGCCTTTCGGAACGAGGACGACTTGGGTGATTTCAAAGTATGGGTCGCTGAAGAGCATGCTTTGTTTGCGGTCGTCAGTGATGGTTACGCCGGACATAACAATGTCCACGTCGCCGTTGTTCAGAGAAGGGAAGAGGCTTTCCCATGGCTGGTGTTTGAATTCGACTTTGAAGTTGCCGGCTTTGGCCATGGCATTCATCAAATCTACGTCAAAACCTTCTACTTTGCCGGCAGAATCCAAAGATTCAAATGGGGCAAACTCGGCGTTGGAGCCGACACGGTACACTTTATCGGCAGGAGCAGAGGCATTGTTGCTTTGACCACCGCAGGCAGTCAGGGCAAGGGCGGAACAAGCGAGGGCAGTGGCCAGCCATTTTTTCATGTTCATGATATGTGCTTTCTTAATAAAATGTTAACGGATAAAATCTTAGTTTAGCATAATTTTGTGAACAAACTAGCCGAAATCAGTGGTCTTTTTCTCGGAAAAATGCGTAGGTTACGTCATGGAAGAGGTCGGTGTGCGGACTGTCTTCATAGCTCAATTCCGCCAACGCGTCTTCAAAGGCAAGCTGGATGGATTCTACGGCATCGTTGGCTATGTCGGAGGGCAGGGAGCGGATAAGGCCTTTCAGCGCGGTAGCGAGGACGTGGTTTTGCATACGCAAAGCGTCGTGGGCCTCTTCCAGATATTCGAGGCGTTGTTCGATGCTGCTCATGATGTATCCTTGAGTATTAAATAAAATAGTGATTATATAGCGAATTAATATTAAAATGTGACGCTTGCGCCGGCTTGCCGGATATGTCCAACCATTGGCCGTATTTCAAGTAATTTTAGGTTTGAAATACGGTTCACAATAAAAATGAAAAAACGAGATTATGGAAAACAACCGTCTTGACCCCACAGCCCTCGAGGAAGAAGACCTGAATTGGGAAAAACGCCTGGAAAGATTGCGTCAGGCACGACAATTTAATACCGCGCCGACTCATGCGCCATTGGTTAAAAAATCGGACGACGCTGTAGAAGCTGCTCCTAAAACCGCGCCTAAAAAAGAATATAAACTGGATGCTGACAATCGTGAAAAAGTATTGGAAGAGTATTTGTATCGTTGGCAGCTGGAACACAATACTGCTTTGGCTGACGATGGCGAAGCAGTGGAAACCGATGCAATGGTGGTTTTGCAGGATAACTGGTTGAGCGCGCAATCGGCATTGCAGGCCGCGGCTTCAGAGCGTCATATCGAATCGACCCGCACCGTCAGACTGAATCCGAAATCAGGTGCCGTAGATTTTGATGTGCCTGAAGTGGAAGAAACTGAAAAACCGGAAAATGATGATGCGGAAGCGGCTGAAGAGGCGGTTTCAGACGGCCTTGAACAAGAACCGGCCATCAATGTCCATATCAATGTATTGAACCCGCAGGCGATCGGCCGTCGGGAAGTATTCTGCGTTTCTGAAAAAGATTTGACCGAGCGTCTGATTAAGCGTTTGCGCCCCCATGTGGCCGATGCAGTCAACGGCATGATTCGGATTGCCGTGCAAAAACAAATGGCCTTGTTCACTTACCAGTTGCAGCAAATGCTGAACGAGCAGGCGCCGGGCTTGGTGGAGGATGTATTGGAACACAACGTCAAACGTATTTTGGACGATATGAAGACTGAAATGAAATACCGCCGTTGAGTATCTGGGCCGTCTGAAAAGTTTCAGACGGCCTTTGGCATAAATTTCCCTTAAAATTTTGCGAAGCGTGTATAATGGCGGCTCACGTTTTCGTGATAAATATCCTTTCTAAATAGTTGATATGCCCGATGCAGAATCGGGCATTTTTTTTGAGATTGTTATGAATAAAAACAAAATCATTGTATTGCTGATTGCTTTGGTTGCCGTATTTGCCTATCAAAAAATGCAAAACAAGCAGCCACTACAATCGCAGCATCAGCAGAAAATAGAAGCCGTTCAAAAACAAAACAATGCGGGCGGAGAAAATGCCGATACGGCCCAACAGCAAACCGGCTCGGGCAAACAATCGGCAGAAGCGGTTTTGAAACAGGCGTTTGAAAACGAACAAAGCGATATTCAGGTTGAGGGCGAGGGCACGGTATGGAAAACCCTGCCGGATGACAACAAAGGCACGCGCCACCAACGCTTTATCTTGAAGCT
>CAUSHT010000160.1:0-3599 GCA_963531275.1 uncultured Neisseria sp. | reverse complement strand
CCGGCCAATGCGCCGATGTTGCCCAAACCCAACACTGCGGTACCGTTGGAAATCACGGCAACCAAATTGCCTTTGGCAGTGTATTTGTAGGCAGTTTGAGGATCGGCATGGATTTCCATACAAGGAGCGGCTACGCCCGGAGAGTACGCCAACGCCAAGTCTTTAGAAGTGGCCAGAGATTTGGTTGGGGTAACGGAGATTTTGCCCGGCACGGGGAATTCGTGGAACTGCAGGGCGGCTTCTTTTAATGAATTTTCCATTTGTCGATCCTGTTTGCGAGAGAGAGATTTTACAGCGAACAAGTCTGAAACGGGCTGCTTCAGACATTTAAACTTCTAAAGTCGGTTTGTTAACAGACCGGCTTTGTAAGAGGCCGTAATTTTATCATGTTCTTTCGGTGGCGCATACCGATATTTATTTCATTTGTTTTGATGTTTCGGTTTAATCGGTTTTATGTCTAAAAACTTCTGTAATAATATTTCTTCGGTACATCAGTCTTCTTTCAGACGGCATTTCGTTTAAACTTAAACATTCAATCCGAAATGGCTGTCCAGTGCGGTTTCAATCTGAGTTTTGACTGCGTCCAGACTTTGGCTGCTGTCGATGACGGCGTATCGTTCCGGCTGTTTGGCAGCACATTGCAGATACACTTCGCGCACCCGATTGAAAAACTCGGCTGCCTCTTGCTCGAAGCGGTCTTTCTCGCGCGTTTGGTTGATGCGCGCCATCGATACTTCCAAAGGCACATCCAACAGCAAGGTCAAATCGGGACGGAAATCACCCTGCACCCAATGCTCAAGCGAGGCAATATCTTGCAAGGGAACACCGCGTCCGCCGCCTTGGTAGGCAAATGTTGCATCGGTAAAGCGGTCGGAAACGACATGCGTGCCGTTTTTCAGGGCAGGCAGAATGACGGTTTCCAAGTGTTGCTGTCTGGCGGCAAACATCAACAGGGTTTCGGTACGCAGGCTGACTTGGGTGGCGGGGTTGAGCAGAATTTCGCGCAATGCCTCTCCGGCAGGCGTGCCTCCCGGTTCGCGCGTAAACAATACGGGCAGCTTGTGTTTCTCAAACCATGCTTTCATTACGGCGAGGTTGGTGGATTTGCCTGCGCCGTCTATGCCGTCAAGGGTAATAAATCTGGGTTTCATATGGATATCATTAATCTAAAGGCCGTCTGAAACTGGGATTATAAATGTTTCAGACGGCCTATTCGGTTTATTTCTTCAAAATATATTTGCGTACGGCGGCGTTGTGTTCAGAAAGATTATGGCTGAACTCACTCAGGCCCGTACCATCCATTTTTGAGACGAAATACAGATATTTTTCATTAGACGGATGACCCGCCGCCTCAAGCGCGGCCTTGCCGGGAAGCGCAATCGGCGTCGGCGTCAAACCGCTGCGCGTATAAGTATTGTAAGGCGTATCGCGTTGCAGGTCGGCTTTGCGGATTCTGCCCTTATACGCATCGCCCATGCCATAAATGACAGTCGGGTCGGTTTGCAGGCGCATGCCGATATTCAGGCGGTTGACGAATACGGCGGCCACATGGGCGCGGTCGTCTTCGTGCGCGGTTTCTTTTTCAATCAGACTCGCCATAATCAGCATTTCGTACGGATTTTTATAAGGCAGGCCGCTTTGACGGTCGTCCCATGCTTCTTGCAGGTTTTCCCGCATTTTACGGTAGGCGATTTTGTAAATTTGAAGATCGCTGCCGCCGGCATCAATTTCGTAACTATCCGGGAAAAACTGTCCTTCGGGATTGCTGCTCAAGGCGTCGGGCGCCACTTCGGCCATCAGTTTTTCATCGCTCCAGCCGCGCGTATCATGGGCAATATCGGCAGTGTTGTCGATAATACGGCGCATTTGTGCAAACCGCGCACCCTCTAGAATTTGCACGCTGACTGAATCAGGGCGGCCTTTTTTAATGCGTTTTAAAATGTCCCAAGCCGATACTTTGGCAGACAGGCGGTAAGAGCCGGCATTGAGTTGGTTGTGCACGCCCATCACATATGCGGCGGCTACCAGCACATAACGGTTATAAACAATACCGTCTTGAGCCAGTTTGCGGCTGACGGAAGAAATACCTTGATTCTTAGCAACGGTAATACGGTATGGTTTGCCGTTGTTTTTCGGAACAAATAACAATGCGGCAACCACGGCGGCAAATGCCGTCAAAAATACGGCCAGCCATTTCAACAATTTTTTCAACATGGTAGGATTCTTGGTTTGTGAACGTGTCGGGCGACAGTATAACCGAAAACAAGCGCATTAAGCCTGCCACCTTCCCCAACGTAAGTTTTCCTATCCCGAAAGGCCGTCTGAAACCATGACTTCTCCTTCAAAAAACACTTGGCAAAACGGCCGTTGGCTGAATGCACGCCAAACTCATTCGCCCAATTTCAGCCCGCGCGAACCGGATGAAAACGTCTCATTGGTTGTCCTCCACAATATTTCCCTCCCTCCTTTTGAGTACAACACGGGTGCGGTGGAAAAATTGTTTACCAACCAAATCAACCCTGACGAGCATCCTTTCTTCAGCATCATCCACACCTTGCGCGTCTCCAGCCATTTTTTCATCAGCCGTGAAGGCGAAACCGTCCAATTCGTTTCCTGCGACGACATGGCCTATCATGCCGGCATATCGTCGTTTCAAGGCAGAGAAAGATGCAACGCCTTTTCCATCGGTATCGAACTGGAAGGCTGCGATTTCGAGCCTTTTACCGAAGCACAATACACCAGCCTGCAAGCCTTGCTGACCGCCATTTCCGAGCATTATCCGATTCAGGCCGTTACCGGTCATCAGGACATCGCGCCGGACAGGAAAACCGATCCCGGGCATTTCTTCGATTGGCCACGCCTTCAACAAGCAGGTTTTCCCGTCCGGCGCGGATAACTTTCAGACGGCCTGAACACTGATTGGCAGACATAATGCTGTCACAACCGTTTATTTTCGTTATAATTCAGCTATTCATTCGGACGCATAAAGTCCGGCTCCAACGAACTGCCCGCGCAGCAAGATTCCGCACCCTGAAAAAGACGGAATGCTGCCTTTTTAAAAAGTGATTACTCCATGATTTTCATCGTCTTAGCCCTCGCCGCCCTTTTGGCGGTCATCGGTTACAACATGTACCAGGAAAACCAATACCGCAAACAAGTGCGCGAACAATTCGGCCATTCCGATAAAGATGCACTTTTGACCAGCAAAACCAAACACGTCCGTGACAGCAAAGAAACCGGCGGCCAAGGTTTGTTTATCAAGAAAAACAAAAAAAACGAAGAGGCATTGCGCAACCTGCAGGAACAAGATGAAATCTACGCGGCCAAAGCCAAACTGGCCCACCCTGCCCAACTGAAAACCGATGTCGAGCTGACTGTGGAAGACGACTTCTCCGCAGAAGAAAAAGTCCAACACACCGTTATCGGCTTGAACAACGAAATTACCGTCAGCCCAGCCGAAGCCGCTTCCACTCCGGTAGAAACCGCAGCCGAACCTGTGGCACAAGTACCATTGATCAGCTTAGATGAATTGTCTCAAGTCGAATTGCCTTGGTTTGACCCGCGCTTCGACTACATGGCCTACATCTCCCTGAAACAAG
>CAUSHT010000159.1:0-3606 GCA_963531275.1 uncultured Neisseria sp. | reverse complement strand
TCTGCACCTAAAGCTGCTTCCGAACCGGCTACTGCCCCTGCCTCTTCTCCTGTGAAAGATGCTCCGGCAAGCAGCGAACCGGCAGATTTGCTGTTCTAAGCAGAACAAAATACATAGCCAAAGGCCGTCTGAAATGAATTTTTCAGACGGCCTTTTCGTATAACTGGATATTGGAAATAGATGTACCTCTTAATTCAGACGGCCTTTTTACGTTCCAAATATTCTGACAAACCGCGCTCGCGCAAAATACAGCTTGGGCATTCATGACAACCACCGACCACGCCGTTATAACAGGTATGCGTATGCTCGCGAATATAGTCCAATGCACCCATTTCATCTGCCAGCGCCCATGTTTGCGCCTTGGTTAAATACATCAAGGGCGTGTGAATTTGAAAAGCGTAATCCATAGCCAGATTCAGCGTGACATTCATCGACTTGACGAACACATCGCGGCAGTCGGGATAACCTGAAAAATCGGTTTCACACACGCCG
Organism: uncultured Neisseria sp.; assembly: GCA_963531275.1. Taxonomy (GTDB): domain Bacteria; phylum Pseudomonadota; class Gammaproteobacteria; order Burkholderiales; family Neisseriaceae; genus Neisseria. The sequence continues at coordinate 3,114 of CAUSHT010000159.1, read as the reverse complement.
GCAATGATATGGCGTATTCCCTGCCCTTTGGCGTAAATAGCGGCGTAAAGCAAAAACAAAGCATTGCGTCCATCTACAAATGTATTGGGCAGGCCGTCTGAAGCTGTTTCAATGGATGCCGTATCATCCATCAACGCGTTATGCGTAATCTGTTGCATCAGGCTCAAATCGAGCACTGTCTGCTTCACGCCCAAATCTTGGGCAATCCAACGCGCGCGCTCCAATTCGATGGCGTGGCGTTGTCCATATTGAAAAGTAATGGCCTGCACATTTTCACGACCATATGTTTGAATTGCCTGAATCAGACAGGTTGTTGAATCCTGCCCGCCCGAAAAAATAACGAGTGCCTGCTGTTTTTCCATAGTAAATTCCTAGTTTTGTTAACGCGGGAGGTTTGCGAACCGCGTGATTTGAAGATTGACGGATTATAACGGATTTCGTCTATAATCACGGCACTTCATTTTCTTTTATATAGCATAATTATGAGCATCTACGCCCTGAAACCAAAATTTCAAAACCTGTTGCGCCCCATTGTTAAGCGACTGTATCAAAAAGGCATTACTGCCAATCAGGTTACTCTGTTTGCCTGCGCCGTTTCCATTTTGATCGGTTTGCTTTTAGCATTGTTTGCTGGTGTATCCACACTATTCTGGCTTTTGCCGATTTGGCTGTTTATCCGCATGGCACTGAATGCAATGGACGGCATGCTGGCACGGGAGTTCGGCCAACAATCGGCATTAGGCGGCTATTTGAATGAAATCACCGATATTGCCGCCGATGCTGCTTTGTATCTGCCTTTTGCCTTCATCGCGCCCTTCGGCGGCGTGCAAATCGCCCTGTTTATTTGGCTGGCGGCAATGACTGAGTTTTGCGGCGTTTTGGGACAAGTCCACGGCAACGGCCGTCGTTATGACGGGCCATTCGGCAAAAGCGACCGCGCATTCTTTATCGGCGCATTGGCCGTATGGTATGCAATCGCCGGCAGCTTCCATTCGACTTTCTATATCCTTATGTGGCTGGCCTGCGCGGCATTGGTTTATACCTGCTACAAACGTGTCATCAATGGCTTGAAGGCCGTCTGAAATTTGTCCACATTCTTGGGTTAGTCATCGTTGATTAGAATATTTAAACCCATCACCCCGTTTTACTGAAAACAAAAAGGCCGTCTGAAACCATAAACTATCGGTTTCAGACGGCCTTTTATTCAGTAGCCAAGATAACTTACTGTTTACCCAGTTGGCTGTAATCTACCAACATATACTTGGCAGTAATTTTCTGCGAAGCATTGCCTTCATCACCCATCAGAATCATCTGTGGCTTGCCGTTAACGGTAATCGAATCAACGGCTTCAACGTTGGTGATGTGTTGCAGATTAGGCAGAGAGATTTTTTGCGGTTCATCGGTCGGATTACCACTCCAAGTCCACAGTTGTGAGAATTTCTGTCCATTCTCATCCTTCACTTCATTGGCAATCACGTAGGTTTTCAACACAGGATCATAGTTGAGGGAACGGATACCGCCGCCATCAATATCAATCACAGCTACTTCATCAAACTCAGGTTTGGCATTGCGCTCAAACACATCTTTCGGATTGCTGATAAACGCAACCAAAGCCATATTGTTGAACTCAGGATCACGGAATCCCAAAACGAGACGTTTTTTCACCGGATCAAACGCCATACCCTCAATATTGATTTCTTCAAAAGAAACTTCTGCCTTAGTTCGCTCGCGAATCAAATCATGCAGCTTGTGATCGGTTTCCAAAACCTGCGTCAGATTGTCGTAGCTGGTCAGCCCCAACACATTGCCGTCTTGGATTTTAAAGCGCATCAGGTGTTCGCGGTCAGGCGAGCGGTTGCCTTTACGGGTGCGCGAATGTGAAGTCAGCGCGTAGATAAAGCCTTCATCGTCGCGAGCCAAAGCCTCCAAGTCGCTGAGACGGCGTTTGAAACCGGTAATCACGCGCGTATCCAATGCCTCGTCTTCCACAAACCTGCCGGTTTTATCAATGCTGATGATACTGAACGCATGGTTGGGTTCGTCTTCCGCAATCAGCAACTTACCATCCGGAAGCTGTTGTACAGCAGAAGGCTCAAATACGCCGTTAAACATATTGATACCCAGCGAACGCAGCTCTGCCGCGTTGTTGGCCGGAGGCATCAGCAATGACGGCAATGTTTTCACGCCGATAAATGCCGCCAACGAAGCCAGCAAGCCCCAGCGGAATACCGCGTAAGATAAGTTAATGTATTTGAACTGTTTATCCGCCAACAAACCGAGCCAGTAAAGATGGTCGCTCATCTTTTCATAGATTTGTTTACGGTCGCCCATAATTTCCTGCATCATTTCCCAATATTGATCTTTTTGCAGTTTCACACGGTCTTCATAAATCAAAATATTGGGTTGGCTGCCGCCAAAAAAGCGTGTTTCGGTACTGCTGAGGCGGGTTTTCAAATCCCGCAGTTTCGAACGGCCGCGGATAAAATCCTTAACCCATGTACGTGCTGCCTGCATTTTGCCGATACGTTCCGGTGAAGCAGAAAGCAATGCAAACACGATAGACGCGGCGGCAGTAATCATAAACGTACTGGCCGGAATCAAAAATTCGGGCGACGATGAAAAAATAAACGCACCCGAAATCATCAGTGCAGAAACAATAAAACCATTCAGCGAAATCATAATGTTCGCTTTGGTTGCCGCCAGCGCCAATAATTCCATCTCCGAGCGTACGGCATTGCGGAACATGGTTTCCACGCCCTTATTCGTACCCAACAAATCAGACGCATTCAAATCCTCGGCTTTATTCTTTTTCTTCTTCGCCTTGTCTTTTTTGCGTTTGGCTTTCTTCTCACTTTTTTCAGACGGCATCTCAGGATGTTCAACCACTTCCTGACCTTCTACTGCTTCCTGAATTTCAACCGCTTCAGCCACAACCTCAACTTCGTTTTCAACAACACCGTTTTGCTTGTGATCCCAAAAATCAACATCCTGTTGGGATTCGGCAGCTGCGCCGTCGTTTAAAGGTTTTTCTTGGTCGCCCACCAGCTTCGACTGACTATCTTCCTTCCAATCATTCAAACTCATATCATGACTCCCAACATCAAACACTTTGAA
>CAUSHT010000158.1:0-3659 GCA_963531275.1 uncultured Neisseria sp. | reverse complement strand
CTTTAGCCATACCATCGCGCCGCATGAAATCAACTACCGCGCCAATATCTGGGCGCTACACTCTTTAGGCGTTGAAAACATCATTGCCATTTCTTCAGTCGTCGGCATCAATCCTGATTTTGAAAACGGCAGCCTGGTGCTGCCGGACGATTTGATCGACTATACTTATGGCCGCAAAGATACCTTTTTTGAAGGCCAAGAATGCCCGGTCGTCCATACCGATTTTTTCAACCCTTATAGCAATGAGTTGCGGCAAGAATTATTGAACATCACAAAAGCACACAATGTGCCGATTTACGACTCCGCCGTTTATGGCTGCCTGCAAGGCCCGCGCCGCCCGACCCATGCCGAAATTGTCCGTTATCGTCGCGACGGCGTAGATGTACTCGGGATGACCGGTATGCCCGAAGCCGTTTTGGCCAGGGAACTGAAAATGGCCTATGCCCACTTTTGCAGCGTCAGCAGCATTGATTGTTTTGATAATGGAAAAGGGAATGAAGGCTGTAACGAACAGGTTTCTATGACAATGACCAAAATCCGACAGTTATTGAATGGTTTGTAACTGATAATGCCGTCTGAAATGAGGTTTTCAGACGGCATTGTTTTATTTAAGAAGCCGTTTCACGCGCCCAATGGGGCAGGGAGGCTTTTTGTTTGCGGAACGAGGCAAGTTGCATGCCCCGACATTTTTCAAAAATCAATTCAACCCCGCTTTGCAAGTGCAAAATTAAATTGGTATGTGTTTCCGTTTTAATAAAATCGATATTGCGTTGCACCAAACGTTGAATGACGGCATACACATCAAGGCAGCCATTTGCGAAAAACCACGGATTCAACTTTACCCAACGGCCGCCGCTTAAGGCCGCATCAGGCTGAAAATCAGCACGAATCTGAGTCAGTCGATTGTCGGAGAAATGCAGCTCGATGTCGCCATAAAGCCAAATATTCCAGCCTTTTTGTACCAACAGGCCTTTAGGGACGCAATCTGGTGCAGGGAACATCTGCAAAATAGACTCCGCAGATTGTCCGATTTCCAAATAATCAAACCGGCCGGTATACAAAAAATCATAAATATCAACGGCAATAGGGAAATGGTAACGCATGGCAACAACCATAGAAAAGCAATTAACCAAGCTATCTTAAACTTAAAATATAATGAAATCAATTCCTATTACTATTTAATCAATATAAGAAAGGCCGTCTGAAATTCCAGACGGCCTTGTTCTTTGGTTTAAACCGATATTGGTTTACTCAGCCTTTAAATCAGCCACACATTGCTTATCGCGTGCCTCAAAGGCTTCCGCGCCACCCAAAAGTTTGAGTTGCTCCTCAGGGCTGATTTTACCGAAGGTTCGGATTTGCTCGTCAGAGAGTTTGCTTAAAGGCTGGTCCCACATGCAGACACAATAGTCCTGAGCCAATTTCTCGTTTTGCGCATCCAAACCTTTTGCCTTCAAATCAGCTTGCCATTTTTCAGCAAAAGGAATGTTTTTCACACAAGATTCCACCACATTTTGTTTCATCTGCGGCTTGTTCATCGCGCATTGTGAGAGCAGGGCGGTCAGAGCCAGCAAAGACAAAATAATCCATGCCCAAATGCGGATGGTGCGGATTTTTGCCTTGGCTTTCTTTCTGGCCGCCAGTTGCTCTTCAGACGGCCTTTCCGTTTGTTGCTCAGTCATGCAGGCTTTCCATGCGGATCATGGTGATCGGAGCATCCACGCAGCTCAGCGCTTCAATCGCTGCGATAGCACGTTTGACATTGTGTTCTACTGTAGTGTGGGTCAGAATTACGATTTCAGCAGTGCTTTGATTAATCACGCCTTTTTGAATCAGAGCCTCGATCGAAACATTTTCTTTGGCCAAGAGTGCGGCAATTTGACCCAAAGTGCCCGGTTCGTCAGTTGCTTGAACGCGCAGATAGTAGCTGCTGGTGATTTCATCCATAGGCAGAATATTTTGCGCTTGAACTTGTGAAGGCTGGAATGCCAAGTGAGGGACACGATGATCGGTTTCCGCTTCAATCAGGCGGGCAATATCAATGATGTCGGCAACCACGGCAGAGGCGGTTGGTAATGCACCGGCGCCCGCACCATAATACAAGGTTTCACCAACCATATCGGCATTGACGCGGACAGCATTCATCACGCCATTAACGTTAGCCAGCAGACGGCTTTCAGGAATCAGAGTAGGGTGTACACGCAACTCAATGCCTTTGTCAGTTTTACGGGTAATACCCAACAATTTAATGCGATAGCCAAACTCTTCAGCGTATTTGATATCGCGGCTGTCGAGTTTGCTGATGCCTTCCAAATAGCAGGCAGAAAAGTTCATCGGCGTGCCAAATGCCAATGCGCTCATGATGGTGATTTTATGGCCGGCATCATGACCTTCAATATCAAAAGTAGGGTCAGCTTCTGCATAGCCCAAAGCCTGAGCTTCTTTCAATACGTCTGCAAACGCGCTGCCTTTTTCACGCATTTCAGTAAGAATAAAGTTGCTGGTACCATTAATAATACCGGCGATACTGCGGATTTGGTTTGCAGCCAAGCCTTCACGCAAAGCCTTGATGATAGGGATACCGCCGGCAACAGCAGCTTCAAACTGCACCATGACATTTTTTTCTTCCGCCAAAGGGAAAATTTCATTGCCGTATTCAGCCAGCAGTTTTTTATTGGCAGTAACAATGTGTTTGCCGTTTTCAATCGCTTTCAAAACCGCATCTTTAGCAATACCGGTACCGCCAAACAATTCCACAACAACATCAACATCTTGATGTTGAACCAGCTCAAACGGATCTTTGATAAAAGCAGCATTCGGGCAAATTTGTTTGGCTTTTTCTTCACTCAAATCACAAACAGCAGAAATACGGACTTCACGTCCCAAGCGGCGGCTGATTTCCGCAGCGTTGTCCTGCAATACAGTGGCCGTACCGCCACCGACTGTACCCAAACCTAAAAGACCGATATTTACTGGCTTCATTGTGTCTCCTTTTGAGCCGATACTTTAAAATAATCACGAAAAACCAAGGCTTGTTATAATCGCTTGCAATCGTAAATTCAGAGCAAAGCATCAATGCACAAGGTCAAACGTTGAATCCTACCTGATATTGCTTGATTTTGCACCTTTTTTTGCAAGTTTCCCAAGGCCGTCTGAAAAATCGTTCTACCATAAAAACAGGAATTGCCAATGAAAATCACAGAAAACCATATCGATGAAGCCGCATCATTTTTTTCATCCTCACAAGGCATATTGCAAATCGGCGAACAAACATACTCAGAACCCATTTGCTGGCAAGATGGCAAAGTAAGTATCATTCCTCAAACAACCATCGAAGAATTAAATGAACAAATTTTTATATCAACAATTGAAACAGCAGAAAACCGTCCAGAAGTCATTATCATAGGTACAGGAGCAAAACAAAAATTTCTGCATCCCAAAATTGCTGCAGCCTTATCAACCTACGGAATCGGCTTCGAATGCATGAATACAGCCTCAGCTTGCAGAACTTTAGTTTTACTGCAAGGAGAAGGCCGAAGTACATGGGCTTGGTTGTGGCCATAATTTGTAGAAAAAACTATTGCATCATGCTAGTCTAAGTTCGCATAATTTATATTATGTTAAATTCATAATACTAGTATTTTAGCCTGCTAACTACT
>CAUSHT010000157.1:0-3659 GCA_963531275.1 uncultured Neisseria sp. | reverse complement strand
AGACCTGATTATCGGCAGGTTTTCATGTTCAACTTGCCATAACGGCCGACAATGTTTCTGATGTCTTGGGCATCGCGCTCGTCAACTGCCATAAAGACCACGGTCATGCGCGCCACGCTCAAACCGGTATCGGGTGCGCTTCTGTCTTCCTGCTCGACAATGCGCGCGCCGCCGAAACCTGCGCTGGACAAGCGTGAAATCAAAACTTGGGCGGAAGAACGGCTGCGTGTTACGTCAATACTGATTTCGCCGTTGTGAATGCTGCCGCTAAAGCCGCGGCTGCCCAAGGCATCAAGCTGGGCGGAGGTGTCGCCGTCGGCAGGCAAGACCACGCGGAAGGTTTTGGAAGCAGTCTCGCCAGCGGATGCGCCGTTGCGTTTTTCGATACTGCGACTGGCTGCATGAGGCCATTTGCCCAACAAGCCCTTGATGCGGTGGTAATCGTCTTCATCCATCACCACAGTGGCGCTGCTGGTACACAAGCGTTCCACGCCGGCCGCGCCCATCTCTTCTTCGGCGGCGCGACGCTCTTGCGCCTCTTTCTCGCGGCGCATTTTTTCTTTTTTCTCTTTCAACTGCTGCGCTTCTTGCTTTTTACGCAAGGCTTCCGCTTCTTCGGATTCAGGTTCGGCCATAATCAGGCCGTCTGATTCAACCACCACCCAATCGGGTTGCGATGCCTGCTGAGGCTCGGCTTTGGGTGCGTCCAAAGAAGACGGGCGCAATAATTCGTGCGTGCCTCCTTCCAAAGCAGATTCGGGTTTGACGGTTTTATGTTGTGTCCGATAGGCAACCATGCTGCCAAAAACAATGATGTTGAGTGCGACCAAGACCGCAAACAGCCATTTCATGATGCGTTTTCCTTTTTATTGTCCGTTGCGATGGGCAATCCAATGCAAGAGCCCGTGAATCACGAGATTATCGACGATTTTCACTTGATTGTCATGAACGAATGACTCCGGCAGCGCCTGCACGACTCTGGCAGCGCCGCCGCCTGTGATAATAATATCGACCGGTTTGCCCCCACCCGTTTTGTCTTTCAGACGGCCATGCATCATCATCAACGCGCCGCAAACGGCATCCATCATGCCGCTGGCAATGGCGTTCGGCGTTGTGGTTGGGAACGGATATACCTTGCCGATAGGGCGGTTGAGGTTGGCGGTTTTGAGCACCATCGCCTCTTTCATCAAGTGGAAACCGGGCATGATGGTGCCGCCGAGATAATGATTGTCTTCCGTCAGTGCGTCGGTGGTTACGGCGGTACCGCAGCTGACGACGATGCAGGCGTTTTGCGTAAAGCGGCGGCTGCCCAGTGCATTAAACCAACGGTCGGAGCCATGTTCCTCAGGGCGGCGGTAATGGTTGCGGATACCCAAAGCCTGCGGCATGGAAGACAGCCATTCGACCGGACGGGTTAATTGTTCTTCAACCATCGCTTTTTTTACCGAACCACACACGGCACAACCGACAATCTTCACATCTTCATCGGCAAATTGCAGCCATTCTTCGCCCAGCTGGGTTAAATCACGATACGGCGCGCGGCCGACTTCGGAAAATGTGCCGTTCTCTACCCACGCCCATTTCAACTGACTGTTGCCGCCATCCAGCAGCAAAAAGCGTTCCGGTTTCGCAGCGGCAGGTTGTGCCGGGCGGTTATCCGGACGCAAGCTGATCTCGCCGCTGACGATGGTCTTTTCGCCCTTGTCCGTCTGCAAACGCAACGCGCCTTGCGCATCCACGCCTTTGACCACGCCTTCGTGTACAACGCGTCCTTCCTGAAGCAACAATACTGGTCTGTTTGTGTCGCGGTTGGCGGCATCGTATTCGCCGACACATGACGAAAATCCGTTTTGCGCGTATTCGTTCAACAGCGCATCAAGTTGCGCCAATACCGCATTCAACAAGGTTTTGACGCTTACGCCCTGCTTAGAGGCCGTCTGAAACAAGGCCTGCACGGAAGTGGCGTTTTCAACTTCTTTCGGCAATACAAAATTAATGCCGATGCCGATGACGGCGACAGTCTTATTCTCTATCCGCGCCGTTTCAATCAAAATACCGGCCAATTTATCGTTGGCCACGACCAAATCGTTCGGCCACTTGATATTTACGTCCAAACCGATATCGGCAAGCGCACGGCGGCAAGCCAATGCCACCACCAACGCCAGCGAACCCAGCTCATATTGCGGCTTATCAAACGTCCAGCCCAAGCTGAACATCAGACATTCGCCCTGTCGGTTGACCCAGCTTCTCCCTTGCCGTCCGCGGCCTTTGGTTTGAAAATGCGCCACACACAAGGCCTTATGCGCCAAATCTGCCGACTGGCGCGCCAAAACCATGATTTCATCGTTGCTGGACGAACATTCGTGTTTCAACTGCGCACGAAAACCCTGTTTTCCGGCCATTTGTTGCAAAGATTCTTCGGCAAACACAGCCAAAGGGCGCACCAAGCGCCATTGCCCATCGTGCTGGCGCAGCAAACCGCGGATATGGCCCGGCATCTGCTGCCAGAATCCGTTTAATTGTTGCGGCTTCATCCCAACTACACGCGCCAACTGAGAAACGTGTTGCGGCAGGCCGTCTGAAAGCGCGGCGAGCAAGGCCCAATGGCGGCTGTTCAAATCCGTCATTCGCCTCCTCCGGCTTCGCGGATTTTCGCCAAAGTTTTGGTGGTCGAAGTCTGGTGTAAAAACGGAATCGAAAATACTTTGCCGCCACGCGCAAACGTCTCAGCCGCACCGACGATCTTATCCACAGGCCAATCGCCGCCTTTAATCAATACATCGGGTTTGACCATTTCAATCAACGCGGCCGGCGTATCGTCATCAAACCATGTGACCAAATCCACACTGGCCAATGCCGCTGCCACTGCCGCGCGGTTTTCCAAAGGATTAATCGGGCGGTCGTCCCCTTTGCCCTGACGGCGCACCGAAGCATCGGTATTCAACGCCAATACCAAAGCCGCACCGGCCGATCGCGCCTGCGCCAGATACGTTACATGGCCTCGGTGAAGAATATCGAAACAGCCGTTGGTAAACACCAGCGGACGGGGCAATGCCGCCAAACGCTCCGCCAGCTTTTCGGGCGGACAAATTTTGGATTCGAATTCTGGAGCTGACCATTCGGACATAATGCGGTTCCTTTGGGAATAAAACAGAAAATAATCGGGGTATTATAAAGGATAACGGCGAAACGCCATAAAAAGATACCGAACGGTACGATATTCGGGTTTGACTGCGTATTCATCGGCATTTGACAGACACCGCAGACGCCGTTTTTGCCGCTGCAATGATGGAACGGTTTGATGAATACTGTTTTTAAAAACCAATAAACTTGAATAAAATTCAGGGCACAAACGGAAAAAAGCCTGCATACAATATGCAGGCTTTCATCTGGGGTGGCTGATGGGGCTCGAACCCACGACAACTGGAATCACAATCCAGGGCTCTACCAACTGAGCTACAGCCACCGTAAAAATTGGCACGCCCGACAGGAATCGAACCTGTAACCCCCGACTTAGAAGGTCGGTGCTCTATCCGGTTGAGCTACGGGCGCTCATGCCGATTCGTGCTAAGAATTTTGTGGTCGGGGCGGTGGGATTCGAACTCACGACCCTCTGCTCCCAAAGCAGATGCGCTAACCGGGCTGCGCTACGCCCCGAC
>CAUSHT010000156.1:0-3725 GCA_963531275.1 uncultured Neisseria sp. | reverse complement strand
AAGTCCGCGCCTGGACCATCCACAAAGGCGACACCGCCCCGCAAGCCGCCGGCGTGATTCACACCGACTTTGAACGCGGCTTCATCCGCGCCCAAGTTATCGCCTACGAAGATTTCATCGCTTTAGGCGGCGAAGCCAAAGCCAAAGAAGCAGGCAAAATGCGTGTGGAAGGCAAAGAATACGTCGTACAAGACGGCGATGTGATGCACTTCTTGTTTAACGTATAAACCCGGTAAAACGCTTTTTCAGACGGCCTTTTCTAAGATTAAGGCCGTCTGAATTTATTTTCAGACGGCCTCACGTCTTGAAATATCAACAAAACAAGACATTATCTCCATAATAAATACGGGCATGGCCCGTAATTTTTCTCTCTTAAAATCTCCCATCTCTTACCGACGCCTTACCTAAAAATAGCGCAAGGTTACATCATCAATAACAATATCATTGATATGACAATGAAAAATCAAACAATACCACATCGTATTGATTCATTATAAAAACAACATATTAAATATTATGTTGAAACTATCAACTTTATTCCTACTCTAATCCATTACTATTCAAACGCATATCATCAGCAATCATTCTAAGAAGGCAAACAAACTGCCCTGTTCCGACAAACGATGGCCGACCTCCGAAATACTGCCATTCTCGGCAGGAATCACTTTTCAGACGACGCCATTAAAATAAACTAATTAAAATTAAAATATTATGAGCAAAGTTTTATCTTACCGCCCAGATATTGATACATTGCGTGCCGTTGCTGTTCTATCCGTTGTCGTTTTCCATATTGAAAAAAACTGGCTGCCTGGCGGCTTTCTTGGTGTTGATATCTTTTTTGTCATTTCCGGCTTTCTGATCACGATGATTATCCATCGTGAAATGAGCAGCGGGATTTTCTCGTTCAAAAAGTTTTACATCCGCCGTATCAAGCGGATACTGCCCGCATTTTTTACCGTATTGACGGCAACGCTGATATGCGGCTTTCTTTTATTTACCAAAGATGATTTTTCCCTTTTATGGAGGACGGCACTGTCCACCTTGGGGTTCATCTCCAATATCTTTTTTGCAAAGGGTCAGGGCTATTTCGATCCCATACAAGAAGAAAAACCTTTGCTTCACATTTGGTCTTTATCGGTTGAAGAGCAATATTATTTCGTCTTTCCGATATTGCTGTTATTGGTTGTCCGAAAAAGCTGGCGCACTCAGTTTGCCTTCCTCATCACACTATGCGTATTCAGCATTTTGGCTTCTTTTATACCGACTTCGCTGGATAAATATTACCTGCCCCATCTGCGCGCCTGCGAAATGCTGATCGGCTCGTTGACGGCCGTGTGGATGCAATATCGGCAACAACAAGGGCTGGATACCGGCAAACCATATGCGGCGGTAGGCGCATTGCTTTCCGTCTGCGTACTGTTTGCCTGCCTGTTTGCCTATACGGAAAAAACTGCCTATTTCCCGGGGCCTGCCGCCATCATTCCTTGTTTGGCCGCCGCCGCATTCATTTATTTCAATCAATTTGAACACCAGCTGAAAAAATTTTTCCAATGGAAGATTACCGTCGGCATAGGCTTGATTTCCTATTCGCTGTATCTGTGGCATTGGCCTGTATTGGCTTTTATGAGATACATCGGTTCAAACAATCTGCCTTCGTATTCGACTGCGGCCGCGATTGTCTTAATGTTTGCACTCTCTCTGCTTTCTTATTATTTTGTCGAGAAGCCGTTTAAAAAGTGGAAAGGCTCTTTTGCCCAATCTGTGACATGGATTTATGCCGTCCCCATGCTTGTTTTGGCCATAACGCCTTTTCTTGCCATGAAGCTTCCGTTTATGGAGCAGTACGACCATATGGGATTGGCGCGTTCCTACACTTCTTGCCACAACAATACCGACAAACAATGTGTTTGGGGCGATACCGACAAACAGCCGGAATTACTGATTCTAGGCGATTCGCATGCCGACCAATATAAAACGTTTTTTGATACCGTCGGCAAAAAAGAAAAATGGTCGGCAACGATGGTCACGGCGGACAGTTGTGCCTATGTAGAAGATTATGCCGCCCCCGTATTCAAACAAAACGCCTCCTGCCGTGCCGTTTACGAGTATGCCAAAGAGCATCTGCCCCAATACTCAAAAGTGCTTTTGGCCATGCGCTGGGGCAGCCAAATGCCTGAAAACAGCCACTCCCTTGCTTACGATGCCGATTTTTTTAAAAAATTCGACCTCATGTTGCAAAAACTTTCTTCGGAAAAACAAGCGGTTTACCTGATGATAGACAACCCTAATCTGTCCTACAACGGCTTGCGCGCCTATATTCTGTCTTACCGCATACCGGGATTTAGTCAGAATCTTGCCATTGATGAAACAGTCACTTCAAAAGGAAATGAACGCATCAAAGAATTGGCAGAAAAATATGCCAATGTGCACATTATCGATGCCACTGCCTATATTCCGGAAAATTTCAAAATCAACGGATTGCCGGTTTATTCCGATAGAGACCACATCAACCCTTACGGAGGCAGAGAACTGGCCAAGCGTTTTTCTGAAAAACACACGCTTCTTCAGTAAGCCATAGCCATTCATCCGATGAAATTTGTTACAATTAGCAGTTTGTAAAACTGCTAATTTTTTTGGAAGATAACAATGAGCGTCATCAAAGACCTACAATCGCGTGGCTTAATCGCGCAAACTACTGACATCGAAGCCTTAGACGCTTTGCTAAACGAACAAAAAATTTCCCTCTATTGCGGTTTTGACCCGACAGCCGACAGCCTGCACATCGGCCACTTGCTGCCTGTATTGGCATTGCGCCGTTTCCAACAAGCCGGCCATACGCCGATTGCTTTGGTGGGCGGTGCGACCGGCATGATTGGCGACCCAAGCTTTAAAGCCGCCGAACGCAGCTTGAACTCTGCCGAAACCGTTGCCGGCTGGGTAGAAAGCATCCGCAACCAACTGACCCCTTTCTTAAGCTTTGACGGCGACAACGCGGCCATTATGGCCAATAACGCCGACTGGTTCGGCAGCATGAACTGCCTCGACTTCCTGCGCGACATCGGCAAGCATTTCTCCGTCAACGCCATGCTGAACAAGGAATCCGTCAAACAGCGTATCGAGCGCGACGATGTGGGCATTTCCTTCACCGAGTTCGCCTACTCCCTGCTGCAAGGCTACGACTTTGCCGAATTGAACAAACGTCATGGCGCAGTTTTGGAAATCGGCGGTTCCGACCAATGGGGCAACATTACTGCCGGTATCGACTTGACCCGCCGTCTGCACCAAAAACAAGTATTCGGCCTGACCCTGCCTTTGGTAACCAAATCAGACGGCACCAAATTCGGCAAAACCGAAGGCGGCGCAGTATGGTTAAACGCGAAGAAAACTTCTCCGTATCAGTTCTACCAATTCTGGCTGAAAGTCGCCGATGCCGATGTGTATAAATTCCTGAAATACTTTACCTTCCTGTCCATTGAAGAAATCGATGCCATCGAAGCCAAAGACAAAGCCAGCGGCACCAAACCAGAAGCGCAACGCATTCTCGCCGAAGAAATGACCCGTCTGATTCACGGTGAAGAAGCCCTTGCAGCCGCCCAACGCATTTCTGAAAGCCTGTTTGCCGAAGACCAAAGCAGCCTGACCGAAAGCGACTTCGAGCAGCTGGCACTCGACGGCCTGCCGACTTTTGAAGTTTCCGAGAGCCTCAACGTGGTTGAGACTTTGGT
>CAUSHT010000155.1:0-3757 GCA_963531275.1 uncultured Neisseria sp. | reverse complement strand
GCAGCTTCTGCCGGCGCAACGTTGTTGGCATCCTCGATGAAGTCGCCCAAGTGCGAATCGTCATCATCGCCAATCGGCGTTTCCATGGAAATCGGCTCTTTGGCGATTTTCATGATTTTGCGGATTTTGTCTTCCGGCATTTCCATCAGCTCGGCCAGTTTGGCAGAATCAGGCTCTTCACCGGTTTCTTGCAGGTATTGGCGCGAGATACGGTTCATTTTGTTGATGGTTTCAATCATGTGAACCGGAATACGGATGGTACGCGCTTGGTCGGCGATAGAACGGGTAATCGCTTGACGAATCCACCATGTGGCGTAAGTTGAGAACTTGTAGCCGCGGCGGTATTCGAATTTGTCCACCGCTTTCATCAGACCGATATTGCCTTCTTGAATCAAATCAAGGAACTGCAAGCCGCGGTTGGTGTATTTTTTGGCAATGGAAATAACCAAACGCAAGTTGGCCTGAATCATTTCTTGTTTGGCGGCTGAGGTTTCTTTTTCACTCAACACCATGTTTTTGTTGATTTCTTTCAACTCTTCGATGGAAATGCGGGTTTCGGCTTCCATATTTGCCAGCTCGGTTTGTTTTTCGAGGATGGCGTGGCGGAAACGATCCAACGCGTTTGCCCATACACGGCCTTTGGCTACTTCTTCTTCTACCCATTTCAAATCAGTAATGGCGGGCAGGAAGTTTTTGATGAAGTAGTCGCGCTCCATACGGACGCGGTCGATACAGATGTCGCGGATTTCGCGTTCGAGTTTGCGGATGTTTTCAACGCGGCTGCGCAGGCTGCTGCTCAGGTTTTCAATTTGACGTGTGGCAAAACGGACTTCCAACAGTTTGTTGGCAATGGCATCACGGTGTTTCAGGTAGTTGGCGTGCTGACTGCCGTGTTTTTCCAACTGCTTGATCATTTTGCCGTATTCGCTCTCGATAAAGGCGAAATGTTCCAAAACTTTTTGTTTCAGTTCGGCCAAATGGGCGGCGGATATGGCTTCAGAGTCGCTACCTGAATCGTCTTCATCTTCCTCGTCGTCATCTTCATCATCGCTAACGGCTTCGCCTTCTTCGTCATCTGGTTTAGCATTTTCCAAATGACCCAAGCCTAATTCGTTCAATAAGACTTCATTAGGGTCGATGATGGCTTCAACGACTTCATCCACACGGATTTCGTCGTTGCGGACTTGCTCAATCAACGCCAGAATTTCGGCAATAGAGCCAGGGCAGGCGGAGATTGCCTGCACCATGTTTTTCAGTGCATTTTCGATTTTTTTGGCGATGATGATTTCGTCTTCGCGCGTCAACAGATCGACTTGCCCCATTTCACGCATATACATACGCACAGGATCGGTAGTGCGGCCGAATTCTGAATCTGCGCTGGAGAGTGCTGCTTCGGCTTCTTCAACGGCATCGTCGTCGGTCATGGCAGCGGCGTTGTCGCTCAAGAGGATGTCTTCAGCATCGGGGGCTTGTTCGGTTACTTGGATGCCCAAGCCGGAAATCATGCTGACGATGTTGTCGATTTGCTCGGCATCGGACATATCGTCGGGCAGGGCGTCGTTAATTTCGGAATAAGTGATGTAGCCGCGTTCTTTACCCATGATAATGAGTTGGCGCAGACGCGCGCGCTGCTCTTCGATACTCAATGGACGGTTGTCGTCTTGGTCTTGGTATTCTTCGTAGTTTTGATTTTTAGACATGGATTGCTCTCTAGGTTGATAGGATGCCGACGGTTTACGGTGATGTGGCCGTACCTGAAGGCGGAGCAGAGCTTTTTGTTGTGAAATCAGATTTCACTTTAATACTCTGAGGCCGTCTGAAAATATTACGGATGGAGTGTTCTGCGTGTCATGCTTCGCAGCGTGTGTTTAGATTGTTCAGACGGCCTGAGGGGTTAGTTTTGCTTTGCCGTCAAAAGCGACAGCAATAGTCTTTTTTCATTTTCGGTCAAACCGGTTTGAATACTTTTTTGCTTTAAAGTTTCGATTTGACTGTATTTTAATTCATTTAACAACTTTTTCATGCCGATTTGGAAACTTTCGCAATCTTCTTCGTTATCCCCTTCCATTTCTTCAGAGTGAAGGGTCGATAAAAAGATTTGATTGACGGTTTCCTCATAGGGCGAACCGCGCATATATTCAAGCACTTGCGCCGTCGCCGGAATCGTGGCGTGATTCTTGATGGTTTCGGCCAAATTGGCAAGGCAGGCAAAGTCGCCGCTTAAAGCCAGATAATCGGGCAGGTCTATATATGAAGCCCAAGCCGGATTTATCAAGAGGCTGCGTATTTGCCTTTGCACCAGTGTCAGCATGGTTGGCTGTTTGACAGAAATGGGCGGCAGTTTGTAACTTTTTTGTTTGACGTGCCGCTTTGGCGCTTCTTGTCCGAGTAACTGGGCGAGGTTGTCCGGGTCAATGCCCACCAGCTCGCTGAGTTTTTGTTTCAGAAGATAGCCTAATGCCGGCGCGGTAATCTGAGCCAAAAGCGGAGAACTGGTTTTGACCAACTCTGCTTTGCCTTCTTGCGTATTGAGGTTGATGCCGTCTGAAAGATGTTCCCAAAAGTATTCCGATAGGGGCTTGCTTTGGTTTAACAAGGCATCTTCAAATTGCGTCTTGCCATAGGCGCGGATGTAGCTGTCTGGGTCGTGTTCTTCGGGTAGGAATAGAAAATGCAGCGATTTATCGTCTTTTAATTGCGGTAACGCATTTTCCAGCGCGCGCCAAGCCGCTTTACGTCCCGCGCTGTCGCCATCAAAACAAAAATAAATACTGTCGGCCTGACGCATCAGGATTTTGACGTGTTCCGCCGTGGTTGCTGTACCCAAAGCTGCTACGCCGTAGCCGACGCCGAACTGTGCCAATGCGACCACGTCCATGTAGCCTTCGACCACCAAAATCCGTCCGGCCTCTTTTACGGCGGCACGTCCTTCATATAGTCCGTAAAGGTTTTTCCCTTTGTCAAACAAAGGAGTATCGGGAGAGTTCAGGTATTTGGGTTTCGAGTCGTCCAATACGCGGCCGCCAAAGCCGATAACCTGCCCACGCGGATTACGGATAGGGAACATAATCCGATGGCGAAAGCGGTCGTAATGTTTGCCTTCGTTGTCAATGACCATGCCCGTATCCACCAATGCAGTATTCGGATAGGGTTGGAACACTTGTGCCAAAGGCTGCCAACCGTCAGGCGCATAGCCCAAACCATAATGTGCAATGACTTCCGCACTCAAGCCGCGTTTGTCCAAATAAGCCTTCGCTGCCGGATTAAATTTCAATTGTTGCGCATAAAAATCCGCTGCCGCCGCCGTTGTTTCTTCCAAAGTCTGCTGTTTTTTCTTACGTTCGGCACGGATTTCGGGGTTGTCTTCCTGCCCGCGAACTTTAGGCACCGTCATACCGACGCGATCAGCCAAAAACTGCACCGCCTCCGGAAACGACAGCCCCTGATGTTCCATCACAAAACCAATCGCCGAACCATGCGCTCCGCAACTGAAGCAATGGTAAAACTGCTTGGTCGGGCTGACCGAAAACGACGGCGTCTTTTCCTTGTGAAACGGACAGCAGGCCATATAGTTCGCCCCGCCTTTCTTCAGCGGAACCTGCTCGTCGATAATATCGACAATATCGACTTTGGACAAAAGCTCGTCAATGAAATCAGAGGGAATCATGGCTCGGCAGAAGAGGATGGACGGAAAACATTTCAGACGGCCTTATAAACAGACAAAGGCCGTCTGAAAATGGAATTTTGGATGAGGGTT
>CAUSHT010000154.1:0-3774 GCA_963531275.1 uncultured Neisseria sp. | reverse complement strand
ACTTTGCTGAAATTGAGCGCGTTGATGGCTTTGCCGAAATATTTTGGGTAGCCGTTTTTCCACCAGCCGACGCGGGTTTTGTCGGGGAACCACACGCCGGCGATGTAGGTGCCCAAGTGGCTGTCGGCGGAGTAGGTTTCTTCAAAGTTGCCGCGCATGCCCATATAGCCGTTGCCCAAGCTGGTCAGGCTCTCTTGCAGCCGTTTGTGTTCTTTTTCCAGTTTTTCCGAACGCAGCGTCCAAGGGCTGATTTCCATGATTCTTGTATACATTTATGAAGCTCCTGTTATTAAAATTGTAAGTTCGGCAAAGGTTTCAGACGGCCTTTGCCGATGGTATGGATGGTTTATTCGCCGTGGGTCTCTTTAATCAGACATACTGAGAAGGCTCCCAGCAGCAAGACCGCGCCTGCAACTAAGAACATGGTTGCCTGATGGCTGCCCAGCATAGGAAAGAGGATAAAGCTCAGCAGGGAGGCAACGATTTGAGGCATACAGATAGAGCCGTTAAACAGACCCAAATAAGTACCCATGTGTTTGCCGGAGAGGGCATTGGTTACAATCGTCAAAGGATAGGTAATGATACCGGCCCACGCAATACCGATTAAGGTATAAGACAACACCAACGCGTATTGATTGCTGATGAAGAAAACGGAGAAGAAACCGAGTGCACCCAAAGCCAAGCAACCGAAATAACCGGCTTTATGGTATTTATTCGGTACTTTTGCCAGAATAAACGAGCAGATAACGGCAGCAATGGATTGTACCGCCGCCAAAACGCCGTACCAGTTGCCTGCTTCTTGGTAGCCTACGGAGGAGGCATCAGTTGTCTGCCAAACGTTTTCCGCAATCGCGCCTGCCGAGTAAGTCCACATATATTGGAAGGCAAACCAGCAGAAGAATTGTACCAAAGTAACCGTCCAAAACGCTTTAGGCGCGGTTTTCAAAAGTTCGAACCAGTTGGCTTTTTCCTGATTCGCGGCGACATCGATGCCGTGATAGCGGGCGTAGGTTTCCGGATCGTATTCTTTGACTTTGAAGATGGTGAACGCACTGGTAATAATCAGCAACGCTGCGCCCACATAGAATGCTACGACCACGGTCTGCGGCACGACGCCTTTTTCGGCCGTGTTCGCCAAACCGATATACGCAAACACAAACGGCAGAATCGCCGCCACAACCGCGCCCGTATTCGCTAAGAAACTTTGAATGCCGTAGGCGTAGCCTTTTTGCTCTTCGTTGACCATGTCGCCGACCATCATCTTAAACGGCTGCATTGCCATATTGGAGGACACGTCCAACAGCGCAATCATCAGCGCGCCAAACGACAAAGCCGCCAAAGAAGCGTAGCCAAAACCGAAGCTGCCCGAGTTCGGCATCAGAATCATGACGATAACCGCAATCAGTGTGCCATAAAGCAGATAGGGCAGACGGCGGCCACCCAAGCGCGGCATCCAAGTTCGGTCTGAGTAGTAGCCCACAATCGGCTGAACCAACATACCGGCCAATGGGGGCAGAATGAAAAACCAGCCTAAATTGTGCGGGTCAGCGCCTAAAGTTTGAAAAATTCGGCTCATTTGTGAGCTTTGCAGGGTAAAGGCCGTCTGAACGCCGAGATAGCCGAAGCTCAGCATCCAAATCGTACTTTTTGCCAGTGACGGCAAACCTTGTTTTGCTATTTTTTGCGTATGTTCCGACATGAGGTAAATCCTTTTTTTAAAAAGTATTTTTATTGAGAAATCTGAAATGTTCCTTGGTGTGGTGTTCTCTGTCGTTATTGTTTGTGTGTGTACTTTCAAGGATATGGGTGCATTTTATGAAGTGCGCCGGATATTGGCAATGCCAGTTCAAGGATAAACTGGCTTAAATCAAATTTTCTGCGGTTTGGCCATTGATACCGTCGGGCAATGAGGGTATCGGTTCGGCTCGGCGTATATTTTGATGCTTATTTCTATTTTCAGACGGCATTTGAACAAGCAAGTATTTGGGCAATAGGTTAAAATGGGCCGTCTGAAATTTGTTTGACGGAAACGAGAAAACCATGTCCCAACAATACGTCTATTCTATGCTGCGCGTGAGCAAGGTTGTGCCGCCGCAAAAAACCATTATTAAAGACATTTCCCTTTCATTTTTCCCCGGTGCAAAAATCGGTTTGCTCGGTTTGAACGGTGCGGGTAAATCTACTGTACTGCGGATTATGGCGGGTGTGGATAAAGAATTTGAGGGCGAAGCCGTGCCGATGGGCGGCATTAAAATCGGCTATTTACCGCAAGAGCCTGAGCTTGATCCTGAAAAAACCGTGCGCGAGGAAGTGGAAAGCGGTTTGGGCGAAGTGGCTGCCGCGCAGAAACGCTTGGAAGAAGTGTATGCCGAGTATGCCAATCCTGATGCGGATTTTGACGCGTTGGCGGAAGAACAAGGCCGTTTGGAAGCGATTATTGCGGCGGGTTCGTCTACCGGCGGCGGTGCAGAGCATGAATTGGAAATCGCTGCCGACGCGCTGCGCCTGCCTGATTGGGATGCAAAAATCGGCAATCTATCCGGCGGTGAAAAACGTCGTGTCGCTTTATGTAAACTCTTGTTGAGCAAGCCCGATATGCTGCTGCTGGACGAGCCGACCAACCACTTGGATGCGGAATCGGTCGAATGGCTGGAGCAATTCTTGGTACGCTTCCCCGGCACAGTCGTTGCGGTAACGCACGACCGCTACTTCCTCGACAACGCCGCCGAATGGATTTTGGAACTCGACCGCGGCCACGGTATTCCGTGGAAAGGCAATTACTCGTCTTGGCTGGAGCAGAAAGAAAAACGCTTGGAAAACGAGGCGAAATCCGAAGCCGCGCGCGTGAAGGCGATGAAGCAGGAATTGGAATGGGTGCGCCAGAATGCCAAAGGCCGCCAAGCCAAGTCTAAAGCGCGTTTGGCTCGTTTTGAAGAAATGAGCAACTATGAATACCAAAAACGCAATGAAACGCAGGAAATCTTTATCCCTGTTGCCGAGCGTTTGGGTAACGAAGTGATTGAATTTGTGAACGTTTCCAAATCGTTTGGCGATAAAGTGCTGATTGACGATTTGAGCTTCAAAGTGCCTGCGGGCGCGATTGTCGGCATCATCGGTCCGAACGGCGCGGGTAAATCTACGCTGTTCAAAATGATTTCTGGCAAAGAGCAGCCCGATTCCGGCGAAGTGAAAATCGGGCAAACCGTGAAAATGAGCCTGATTGATCAAAGCCGTGAAGGTTTGCAAAACGACAAAACCGTGTTCGACAACATTGCCGAAGGTCGCGACATTTTGCAGGTTGGTCAGTTTGAAATTCCAGCCCGCCAATATTTGGGACGCTTCAACTTCAAAGGCAGCGACCAAAGCAAAATTGCAGGTCAATTGTCTGGCGGCGAACGCGGCCGTCTGCACTTGGCAAAAACCTTGTTGAGTGGCGGCAATGTCTTGCTGCTGGACGAGCCGTCCAACGACCTCGACGTGGAAACCTTGCGCGCGTTGGAAGACGCATTGCTGGAATTTGCCGGCAGCGTGATGGTGATTTCGCATGACCGTTGGTTCCTCGACCGTATCGCTACGCATATTTTGGCTTGTGAAGGCGACTCTAAATGGGTGTTCTTCGACGGCAACTATCAGGAATACGAAGCCGACAAGAAACGCCGACTCGGCGAAGAGGGTGCGAAACCGAAACGTATCCGTTACAAACCGGTAACACGTTAATCAGGTTTAAACCAAAAGGCCGTCTGAAACTTTTAATGTTTCAGACGGCCTTTTATT
>CAUSHT010000153.1:0-3815 GCA_963531275.1 uncultured Neisseria sp. | reverse complement strand
CCGTGCCAGCGGCGGCGTTTGCCCAGTTCGGACAGGTAGTTTTCCACGATGGGGCGGGTTTCGGCAGGAATATCCGTTTTCAGAACTTTCTCAAACGCGGCGGCGGACTCTTTGTTTTGGTTGTCTTCGGCATAAAACCGCCCCGCTTCGAGCAGCAGGCGGGGGTTGTCGGGTTCGGCTTCCAAGGCCGTCTGAAAACTGTTCCCCGCCGCGCGGAAATCCCCTTCGTCCCGTTTTTGCAGCGCATCGGCCAAATGAATCAGCGCGGGTTTGTGCTGCGGCAGTTTGGCGTAGCGTGCGGCAAACTGTCGCACCTTGTGCCACTGCCGCGCGTTGAGGGCGTGGTAAATCGCACTTTCCAGTTCTTCCGCCGTATCGCCGACTTGGTAGATTTCACCATCTATCGAAATATAGCCGTCGTTTTCTTCCACTTCCCCGCGAGCCTGTTCCGTGTCCAGCCAGTTACTTTCTCGATATTGCTGCGTTTGGCGGCTGCTCTCATCCAGCATGCGGCGACGTTCATCTGCGGCATCGTTGGACGGAGCAGCAAGGCAGACCGTACAGAGCGGTAGAAAAAGCAGGCAGAAGTGGTGTTTCATGGGATAGGGTCCTTTGGGCGGAGAGGCCGTCTGAAAGAAGTAAAGCAAAAATTCTGCAAGATAATGCAGGTTTGTACGACACTTCAGAAACAGGTCAGCCGCAGTATATTTATGCCTACTGCGGCTGTAGTTAAAAAATGGCGGTTTACCTGATTGCGGGAATGGACGGCCAAACGCCGAAAACACCGGCATTCCCTAATCGCGTAAGCAGACAAGGTTATTTTTTTGCGCCGCCGAAGGCTACGTCGTCGCCTTTGTTGTTGTCAGTTCCGCGAGTGGCATAGCCTGCCATGGCTGCCGCGCCATTACCGTAGAATTGTCCGGTAATGCCTTCGTTATTTCGTCCCTTAATACTGTTGAATGTACCTTTTGAATTGATAATTTCAACACCGTTAAAGTTCAAATCCCTATCACCTGCGCGTTTTAGTGCTCCGCTCATAGAACCTTTGTCGCTCGTACCGAATGTAGCTTTGATTTCACCGGTATAGAAATCGTTTTTACCTGGCGTATGCTTATTGACGCCGATAACGTTATAGGTGGCTGTAGCCAAGTTTCTGGTGTTTTTAGTCGGATTTTCACCCACGAACCAAACCGTGCGATTGCCATCGTTCATATTCAAATCCGTGCTGTTGGCGATTTGATTACTATTTCCCTTGCGCGGTGCCCATTCGCCGAAGAAGACGTTGGTTGCTGCAGTTGGCACTTTGGCAAAGGTCATGCCGCCGAATTTCGGCGCAATCGGTAATTTGGGGTCGGCCATTTGGCGTACGCTGAATACTTCGGTGTTGTTGTGGCGTTTTTCATACCATACTTGGGCGAGCTTAGTTTTTGAGAACCAGCCTGCAATGGGGTTGATGTCGCCGGGTTGCAGGTATTTCGGATTGGCCGTGCCATTTGCATTGGCGTTCTGATTACCGCCGTTGATGGGGGAATTGCCGTATTTATTACGGATGCGCTGCGCGGGGCCGGCTTGGAGGTTGATAGAATTGGATAAGCCATTGCCTGTGCTGACTTTGATGCCGGCTGCACCCGAACCAAAGGGCAGGGAATCGGATATTTTGGGTTCGATTAAGTTCGGTTTGCTTGAACCACCTTCCACATTAACTGCATAAGCAGAGCTGAAGGTTGCGGTCAAGAGGACAGCGAGGGTTAATTGTGATACTTTCATGATTTTTCTTTCAAAGAAAAGATATGGTGGGTACCGCTGTTTTATCTCGAGCAGCGAGGTGTATCGGGTATTGCCGATAGGGCGCATATTAATATAAATAAAAATATAAATCTAATTGAAACTCATTATCAAATATAAAGTGCAGATTGCATTTGTCAATATTTTATTTTTAATATCATTGCATTATCATCTAAAAAATACAAATATTATAGTAACGAGCAACAGGCTGTAGCCGACGGTCAGATTCCTGCCCGTCGGCTGCATAGGATACAGCCAAGCTTTAAAACCTACCCTTAATGCCGAAGGTAACTGTCCTGCCCGGGCCGGGGACAGGAGTGCTGGACATGGGGTCTAAGTAGTAGCGGTTGGCGAGGTTTGTTACGCCGAAGTTCAAGTCTATATGTTTCCCTATGCGGTAGCGGGCATAGGCATCCAAAAGGGTGGCGGCGTGCCAGCCGTAGGGTTTGCCGTTGCGCTCATACACCTGCCCCGCTCCGTCGGCAATCAGCTTGTCGTAGTTTTTCCGCTCCGCCTTGCTGTGATGGATGGCGCGCATGCCCAATTCCAGTTTTTCGTTGAAGAAGCGCGTGCCGACATCGAGGGTAAGCGAATATTTCGGCTGCAGGGACTGGAAGAAGCGGCTGAGGCCGAAGCCGCCTTCAAGGCATTCGGGTACGCGTTGGAGGTAATAGTCGAATTTGAAGGCGATTTGTTTGTCGCAAACCGCGTGTTTCAAGCGGTAAGTGCCGCCGAAGGAGGCGAAGAAGCGGCCGCTGTCGAGGCGGCTTTGCAGTTCTATCCCTTTGCTGATTGCCTTGTCGTATTGGATCATGCCGCCGTCCATATTCGAGGTGTCGATTTGTTTTTTGATTTTGTTGCTGTAGTAGGTGAGGCGGAGGTCACCTTGGCGCAGTTTGGCGAAATGCGGGGCGAAATTGAAGTTGTAGCCGACTTCCCAGTTGGTGCTTTTTTCCGGCTTCAGGCTGTATTCGGCCACGGTCTGGCTGCCGTACAGCCCACCGCTGCCGGTGGCGGCGGTCAGTTCATAAAGGCTGGGGAAGCGGCTCATGCGGGCATAGCGGGCGAAGAGGCGGTGGTTGTCGGCAAGGTCGTAGCTGACCGCCAGCATGGGCGCCCAGGAATGCGCGCGCTGTTCCTGCGGCATGCGCCAGCGGTCGGCTTCGCCGAATTGATGGCGAATCCAAGCTGTACGGTTTAGGTCGCTATTGAATTCCAGTGCCTGATTATTGTCTTCTTTTGACGGAATTTGGTTTTCATTGGCCATACGGTCTGTTGTTTCTCCTACCGAAGTGGATGTTGTGCCTATATGTGATCCGGGAATATAACGGCGGTAGCTACCGCTTTTTCCTTGCGGATTGTTTACCCTTTCGCGGTACATTTCCGGCGTAATTTGTACTTTGCCGGGGTCAAATTTGCCTGCATTCATTGGAATGATCTGTTTGCGGCGCAGGACATATAGCACATCGGTATTTTTATTGCCGTACGCATACTGAACAAAATTTCCATCAGATTTGGCGTAAAACCGGGTATCCTGACCAACGAGAGTATCATGCGGATCAAAATCGTAACCGTTCTTTTCCTTAAAACGGCGGTTAAGGTCTTGATATTCTGCAATCTGCCCATCAGCTCTATCGGGATCATAAAGCTGCAACATCCGCTTTTGGTTGGCAATATCTTCTTCATCCGCCAATTCGTAATACGGCATCATCAGGCCGGTAACATAGCTGTCCGAACCCAGGCCGTACTGATACCAGGGGTTGCGTGCGGCACGCTGCCGCGCCAGTTCGATATTGTTCCCCTTATAGTTCTGATAACGCACGCCTGCCTGTATGTTCAGGCGGGAAGTCGGTTTCCAGTCGAAGACCAGGTTCGCGCCCCATTCGCGCTTTTTCGCCGACTGCGGGCCGCCTAAGGCCGCCATGCGGGTCAGTACGCCGAAAGTATTCATCAAATCATTGCTGTCGGCGGTATCGGTGCGCTCTTCCAGCGTTTCGCGCTGGTAGTCGGCGGCAAGGGTGAGGCTGAGT
>CAUSHT010000152.1:0-3815 GCA_963531275.1 uncultured Neisseria sp. | reverse complement strand
CCGACAAAAAACGCCGCGCCGATGGCACCGGCAATCGGGTTGATGGTGGTCAGAATCGCCGCACCGTGCGGATTGAGCGTTTTCGGCAACGCATTCAGACCATGGGTTTCGCCGGTTACACAAGCAGACACGGAAAGCGCCAACAGCGTAAACATCGCCGTCAACATCACCACTTGCGTATCAATCCGCAAAAACAGCCACAATACCGCCAACGACACCACCAGCATCACTGTTGCCGGCAAAACGACAAAGCGTCCGCCCTTTTTGTCCAACAATTTACCGAACAAAGGCGCGGCAACCGCTTGGGCAATACTGGCAGGCATCAGAATCAGGCCGGTTGCCGTACCGGTCAGCATCAACACTTGCTGCGTGTACATCGGCACCATCAGCTCCAAGCCCAAGAACAGGAATACCGCACCGGCCAAAATCACAACGCAATATCTGAACTGTTTGTATTCAAACGCACGAAGGTTCAACAACGGCGTAGCCAAACGGAACTGCCGGTGCGCAAACCAACCCACCAGTACAACGGAAGCGGCAAAGAGCAGGATAAATTCCAGCAGCGGTATATGGGCAAAATTACTGCTCGCATAAACCAACCCGCCGAAGCCCGCAATCGACAGCACAGCTGACAACATATCGATTTTCGGACGGCTGATGTTGCTTAAATTGACCGTCAAATATTTACCCACCAGCACCATCGCCGCCAACATAAACGGCGCGGTAAAACCGAACAGCACGCGCCAATGCGTATGGTCGATGATGATGCCCGACAGCGTAGGCCCCATTGCAGGCGCGGCGGTAAACATCATGGTAATCACACCCATCGCCGTTCCGCGCCTGTTGGGAGGGAAAATCGACAACACGCCGTTAAACAGAAGCGGGACAAAAAACGCGGCAGACACTGCCTGCACCATCCGACCGACCACTAATACGCCAAACGTCGGTGCAAACGCGCAAATCAGCGATCCTGCTAAAAACGTTGCCTGCGTAAACAGCACCATTTTGCGCGTTTCAAACCATTGAATCACGCCTGCCGTAATCGGCGTAAATGCCCCCATGACCAGCAAAAAGCCCGTTGTCAGCCATTGAACCGTGGTCTTATCGACACCAAAATCTTTCATAATCGGCGTAAGCGCGACATTCAGCAGCGTGTCGTTGAGATAGCCGAAAAATGCGCCGATGAATAAGGTGGCGACAATGGTTTTAGCTGGAAAGTCGGGATTGTCGGCATAGTATTCGTGTGCCGTTGCGTCCTCTTGCGAATCAGAAGCGTGCATAATAATTTGAAATATCAGCGAAACCGTTATTTTAGCATAAACCATTTTGACAGGCCGTCTGAAACCTTGACCGCTTCCCCAGATAACACTAAAATTTAGAATTGTTTTCATTTTTATTATTAAACAGGAGAAAAACATGTCAAAGAAAGTCAGCATCTTGGTCGGCAGCCTGCGTAAAGGTTCGTTCGCACGAAAAATCGCACAAAACGTCATTTCCATGTTCCCCGAAGGCTACGAAGCGCAAATCGTCGAAATCGGCCATTTGCCTTTGTATAACTTCGACTACGACGATCCTGCCGTTACCGACTTCCCCACTCCGCCCAGCTATACCGAGTTCCGCGAAACCATCAAAGCCTCTGCCGGCGTATTGTTCGTGACTTCAGAAAACAACCGCACCGTCCCCGCCTGCCTGAAAAACGCTATCGACATCGGCTCCAAACCCAATGCCGATGTTGCCTGGAAAAAAACACCGGCCGGCATCATCAGCCATTCCGTCGGCAAAATGGGCGGTTATAGCGCGCAAAAAAATCTGCGCCTTGCCCTTTCGTATTTCGATATGCCGCTGACCGGCCAGCCGGAAGTATTCCTCGGCAACTCGCCCACCCTGTTTGACGACAACGGCCGACTCATCGAATCCGCGCGCGGCTTTGTTCAAGGCTATATCGACCAACTGGTTGCCTTGATTGAGAAAAACCCTAAATAATCGGGATTGAAGCATACAGGCCGTCTGAAAAACGAAATTTCAGACGGCTTCATCGTTTGTAAAAATCAGTTTTTCAACCCTTCCTAAATTTTTACTAATTGAGTGCGGTTATAATCACTGTCCGCCCATCCTTTGGAGAACTTCCATGCGCGTATTATTGGTTGAAGACGATGCCATGATTGCCCAAGCCGTCAGTGCCAACCTGAAAGACACCGGCTACGCTGTCGATTGGGTCAGCCGCGGTTCGGAAGTGGCCGCGGCAGTGGCGGCGCAGGCATACGATTTGCTGCTCTTGGATTTGGGTTTGCCCGGCAAAGACGGTTTGGACGTATTGGCGCAAATCCGCAACGGCGGCTGTACCGTTCCCGTCTTAATCGTAACCGCGCGCGATGATTTGCACAGCCGCCTCAACGGCCTGGACGGCGGCGCAGACGACTACATCGTCAAACCCTTCGACATGGCGGAACTGCAAGCCCGTATGCGCGCCGTATTGCGCCGACACAGCGGACAGGCGCAAACGCTGCTGAGCAACGGCATCATCACGCTCAACCCTTCCACCCATCAGGCGGAAGTGGTCGGGCAGGAACAAGCCATTATGCTCAGCAACAAAGAATTTGCCGTCCTCCAAGCCCTGCTGCTGCGTCCGGGCATGATTCTGTCGCGCAGCGATTTGGAAGACAAAATCTACGGCTGGGGCGAAGAAGTCGAAAGCAACGCCGTTGACTTCCTGATTCACGCCTTACGCAAAAAACTCGGCAAAGAAGCGATTCAAAACGTCCGCGGGGTCGGCTGGCTGGTTGCACAAAACAACCAGGCCGTCTGAAAAACCAAAACAATATCAACACACAAACCATGCAACGCCTTATCCACACCATCAAACAATCCCTGCAAGTCCGGATCAGTCTCGCCCTGATCTGTATGCTCCTGCCCCTCTCCATTCTTGCAGGCATATTTTCATATTACGATACTTATCACGAGACCCAAGAGGTTCAAGACGACCTGTTGCGCCAAGTCGCGAACTATCTCGACCCGAGCGATGCCGATGACGAGAAACACTCGCTCGACAACAACAACAAGATTTCCGTTCAATTTCCCAATACACCCAACCCCATTGTCAGCCTGCCTGAGCAGATTTCAGACGGCCTGCACACCATTCAGGCCGATGACGACGACGATTACTACCGCGTTTATACCCGTAATACCAAGCAAGGCCGCATCGCCGTCATGCAGGAAAGCGACTACCGCGAAGAGCTGGCCGAAATGGCCGCCGTGCAGAGCATCCTCCCCATGCTCCTCGCCCTGCCCCTGATTATCCTGCTCACCGTCTGGATTACCCACCGCGCCATGCGTTCCGTCAAAACCCTGTCCAACGATTTGGAACAGCGCAAAATCAACGACCTCTCGCCGATGGACACGCAAGACATTCCCAGCGAAATCCAAGGCTTTGTCGTCGCCATCAACAACCTGTTGCAACGTACCGACGAAAACGTCCGCCAACAGCAACGCTTTATCGCCGATGCCGCACACGAATTGCGCAGCCCCATGACCGCCCTTTCCCTTCAGGCAGAGCGGCTCAACAATATGCAGCTGTCCGCCGAAGCGCGCAAGCAGTCCGCCCTGTTGCAACAAAGCATACAGCGCAACCGCCACCTGCTCGAGCAACTCCTCTCCCTCGCACGCGCCCAAGCACCCGAAACCCAACGCCCCAAAACCCTGATCAGCCTGCAAAACCAGTTCCGCCGCGTCTTGCAGGAACTCATGCCGCTGGCGCTGGCCAAAGGTCAAGACATCGGCGTCGCCGTTGAAAACGACTGCCAAATCCACGCCGACGA
>CAUSHT010000151.1:0-3830 GCA_963531275.1 uncultured Neisseria sp. | reverse complement strand
TGTTCCCCTTTATGCTGCTTGCCCTGCCCTTCCAAGGCGGCGCGCACAAAATGGCACAAGTTTGGGTACGCATCCTCAACTGGTCGCTCAAACACATCATCGGTTTGAACTACACCTTAAGCGGTGCAGAAAACATTCCCGACCGCCCGGCCATCATTTGCGCCAAACACCAAAGCGGCTGGGAAACCCTCGCCCTGCAAGAAATTTTTCCGCCGCAAGTCTATGTTGCCAAACGCGAACTTTTCAAAATCCCTTTCTTCGGCTGGGGCTTGAAACTGGTTAAAACCATCGGCATCGACCGCAGCAACAGCCGCGAAGCTAACAGGCAGCTGATAGAACAAGGCCTTGCGCGCAAAAACGAAGGCTACTGGATTACCATTTTCCCTGAAGGCACACGCCTGCCGCCCGGCGAAAAAGGCCGCTACAAGCTCGGCGGCGCGCGCATGGCCAAAATGTTTGAGATGGACATCGTCCCCGTCGCGCTCAACAGCGGCGAGTTTTGGCCGAGAAATTCCTTTCTCAAATACCCCGGCACCGTCAGCGTCATCATCGGCAAACCCATTGCCTACGGCAGCGGCAACGAAGCCGAACTCATGGCCCAATGCGAGCAATGGATCGAAAGCCAGCAGCCCCTGATTACCGGACAAGGTCCGTTCGCGCCACAAACCAAATAAATTATTCCATCGGGTGGGCCGCCATGCCCGCCCCTTTCCCTCAAACACCATGCCCCGCCTCCATACCCACACCCTTTCAGACGGCCTGACTATTCATATCCAGCTCAAACGCAGTGCCAAGAAAAACCTCATCTTACGCCCCGTTTCCGCCGATACCGTCAGCATCAATATCCCGCCATTTGTGACCCAGCGCAACTTTACCCAATGGCTGAACGACAACGAGGCCATCCTGCGCCGCACCCTAAACAAAACACCAGCCCAGCAAAAATCCACCGACACGCTCCCCGAATGGATTTGGTATCAAGGCGTTCAGACGGCCTTGTCCGTCCACACGGCAGACCACATCCAAATCAGGCCGTCTGAAATCCTGTTGCCCGAAAAAGAAACCGCCACCCAACTTACCCATTTGCGCCGCTTCCTGCACGAACGTGCGCACGAATATCTGCTGCCGCGCCTCGAAAGCCATATCCGAAGCACCCGCCTGACCCCGAGCGCCATTTCCCTGTCCAACGCCAAAACCTTCTGGGGCGTATGCCGCCACACCACCGGCATCCGCCTCAACTGGCGGCTCATCGGCGCGCCCGAATATGTCGCCGACTACGTCTGCCTGCACGAACTCGCCCACCTGCGCCACCCCGACCACAGCCCTGCATTTTGGGCGCTGACCCGCTCGCTCACACCGCATGTCGATCAGGCCAAACAATGGTTGAAGGCACACGGCAGCGAATTGTTCCTTCTCGGCTAAGCCTTTACTTTCAGTATTTTTCTGCAAGCAAACACCGGCCCAAAGCAAAGAATCAACGCCTTCCAAACAAATCATGTAGCCGCGCGTAAAATCGAGTTTATCCGCTTGCCGCCCTACAGGCATGCCGATAAGATGATGCCGTTCTCCAAACCCTTTTCAGAAAGGAAAACCGATGACCAAAGCAAAATCGTTACTGGCCACCGGCATTTTGACTCTTTTCTCCGCCACGGCATTCGCCTCCCCGCTGCCTTCCGAAATCTACCGTCCGGCAGGCGCACACACCATCAAAGCTGATCATCAAGGTGACGGCGAGTTTGAATACGAAGCCGAGCTTTCCGGCCGACACAATTCCATTCCTTCCCTGGCCAAAAAAGTGATCGCCCACGCGCGCAGCAAAGGTTTCCATGTGGTCGAGTCCGAAATCAAACACGACGATGCCGATCTGAAATTCAAACGCGGCAAACAAGAGCTGGACGTTTCCATCGAAAACAAAGGCCAAGGCCGTATCGAGTACAAAGCCGATTTGGACCTGGACGAAAACTAAATCCAAACCGCAAACAAAGGCCGTCTGAAATCCCATCGGGTTTCAGACGGCCTTTTGTCGTCTTTATCAGATAAAATGGCCGTCGGTTTACAAAATTTCCAACTCAAAACATTGTACAATCTGCCCACTTATACCGATAACATCCCTAACATTGCCATGAAAAAACGTCTGCTCCTCCTCGCCATCCTTCCCCTTTCCCTTCACGCCGCCGATGTGCCGCCCGATGTGAAACCCGAGCTTCAAGTCAACACTGCCGACCCCAACAACCCGAAACACACAACATTCCTGCCGAGCAGACAAACAGGCCGTCTGAAAAAATCATCAACGTCGATGCCGACACCCTGCTTGCCAATACCGACCTACTGGCACGTGCCATGTATTCCGCCGTTGTCGCCCACAACATCCCCGGCATCAAAGCCGTTTTGCCCATTTACGAACAATGGCCCGAACACGACCGCGCCATGGCACGCTATGCCAAAGGTTTGCTTGCCCAATCCGAAGGGCGCGCCGCCGAAGCCGTCGGCCATTACCGCCGCTTTATCGCCGATCAGCCCGACGCTTCCGCCGTCCGCTGGCAGCTTGCAACCGCCTTATTTGAAGACAAACAAAACGAAGCCGCGGCCGACCAGTTCGACAAACTGCAAACCGAATCCCTCCCGCCTGCCTTGCAAGAACGCATCAAAACCTACCACAAAGCCCTGCGCGAACGCGACTCATGGCAATTCAACGCCGGCCTGAACATCACGCGCGAACAAAACATCAACCAAGCCCCCGGCCAACGCCGTCTGGGCAACCACCTGAACGATGAACAATGCCGCACCGTGCGCCTTGCCTATCCCGACGACGACTGCTTCCGAGGCTGGCCATTCCCCGAGCCCATCGATGCCACCGCCGTCCACTACCAAATCGGTGCAGAAAAAAAAATGGTCGTTGCCCCACGGCTTCTATGCCACGGCAGGCGCAGACCATTACGGCAAAATCTATCCCAAACACACCAACTACAACGACCTCACCACACGCTTCTCGGCAGGCCTCGGCTATGCCGACCAGCGCAACGATATCGGCATTACCCCGTTCCACGAACGCCGCTTCTACGGCAACGACCCCTACACCTATACCAACGGCGCACGCCTCCACTACAACCATTGGTGGCAGCCCAAGCTGCAAACCTTCAGCGCATTTGAAGCAGGCCGTCTGAAAAACAGCCGCCGCGAACATTCCGACAACACCAGCCAACTGCTCAGCAATTCCATCGTTTACTACCGCAACGCGCGCCAATACTGGGTAGCCGGTATCGACCTCTACCGCGAACGCAACCGCGACGACAAAAGCGACAGCTTCAACCGCTACGCCCTGCGCACCACATGGGGACAAGAATGGCCCAAAGGCCTCTCCACCGTCCTACGCCTCAGCGCCGCCCAACGCCGTTACCAAGCCCCCGGCTTCTTCAGCAACGAACAAAACCGCCGCGACAAAGAAGCCTCCGCCTCCCTGAGCGTATGGCACCGCGCCCTCCATTTCAAAGGCATCACCCTGCGCCTGACCATTGCCCACAACAAAACATGGAGCAACGACAAGTTCTACGAATACGGCAAAACCAAAATGTTTGTCGAATTGAGCAAAACGTTCTGACAAATAGAAACCAAAGCCATATTGCCCACACTGTGATGCAATCTCTATTTTGACTGTTTTAAACTCACAAGGCCGTCTGAACCTTTTCAGACGGCCCATATTTTCGACAAACCCTCAATTTTTCCATTGTATAAACGAAACTTTATAACAGCATTAAATATTAATTTAAATAAATAATCTGATTTTAAATTCTATAAAATAATTAAAATAAAGAAATTTTAGAATAAAATTGCTA
>CAUSHT010000150.1:0-3866 GCA_963531275.1 uncultured Neisseria sp. | reverse complement strand
CGGAACACATTCTCCGCCTGACGCGTCAAATCCAAGCTCAATACCTGCAAACGCAGCAGCAGCAAATCCGCGCCCTGATTCAACAAAGCCTTGCCATGTTCAAAACGCTGGCGAATTCCCATCTTAACTATCCTTTTTTTCAGGAAAACATAAGGCAGAGGCCGTCTGCACGGCGCAATGAAATCCATGATTTCATATACACACCTGTTCAGACGGCCTTAACATATTCGCATTAACGGCGGTTCAACAACACACCGACAACCAAACCGGCCAATGCGGCAAAACCCATTGCATAATATGGTTTTTCATGCACCACTTCATCAGCTTGTTTGGCACCGCGTTTCAAGCGTGCACCAGTATCTGACTCTAATTCGGCAAAACGCTCTTTGCCTTCTTTCAAACGCTCCTGAGCCGCTTCTTCAAACTGCTCGTATTTCTCACGCGCACGCTCGGCATGATGGCGCAAACGTTCGCCGGCCTCTTCTTCAAAACGGCTCAAACGCTCTTTGGCCACGGCCAATTTTTCTTCCAATTTGGCTCGGGCTTTGCTGCCCTCTTCCGAACCGGCTTCAACACCATTGCGGTACAACTCTTCCACATCATCCATCACTTCTCGGATGTCTTTCAGCAAAGCCTCGCGACGTGCTTCAAAATCGTGTTTTTTCATGCTTTTCTCCTTGATATAGGTTGATATGGTTACAGACTGTTTATCTGTTAATAAATTATAACCGTTTATTCCAAAATAAACGTTAATTTAAATAAAATTAAGTGCTTATTATGAAAACAAGCAAATGAAATTTAAAAAAAGCCATCTGAAAACTTCAGACGGCCTTTCCCATTCAGCTTAAAGACTTAAGTCTTATGCCAAACCTTTTGCTTTCAACACTTCCAGCATGGTAGTGCCCAACTCGGCAGGGCTGCGGGTGTAAGCGATACCGGCTTTTTCGAAAGCGGCGAATTTTTCTTCGGCAGTACCTTTACCACCGGAAATAATCGCACCGGCGTGGCCCATACGTTTGCCTTTAGGAGCGGTAACACCAGCAATGTAACCTACAACAGGTTTGGTTACGTTGGATTGGATGTATTCGGCTGCTTCTTCTTCCGCAGTACCGCCGATTTCACCGATCATGATGATGGCGTCGGTATCTGGGTCTTCTTGGAAGAGTTTCAGTGCGTCGATTTGGTTCATACCAGGAATCGGGTCGCCGCCGATACCGATACAGGTTGATTGACCCAAGCCCAGTTTGGTGGTTTGTGCCACGGCTTCGTAAGTCAATGTACCGGAACGGGAAATGATGCCGATGCGGCCCGGAGTGTGAATGTGGCCCGGCATAATACCGATTTTGCACTCACCCGGAGTAATCACGCCCGGGCAGTTAGGGCCGACCAAGCGGGTACCGTTGCCGTTGGTTTCCAAGTAACGTTTGGCTTTGAGCATGTCCAAAGTAGGCACGCCTTCGGTAATCACAACGACCAAGCCTACGCCTGAATCAACGGCTTCAACGATAGAATCCAAAACAAACGGAGCGGGAACGTAAATTACAGATGCGTCAGCGCCGGTTTCTTTAACGGCTTCTTTCATGGTGTTGAATACAGGCAGGTTCAGGTGGGTTTGACCGCCTTTGCCCGGGGTAACGCCGCCGACAACTTTAGTGCCGTAAGCCAGAGCTTGTTCGGAGTGGAAAGTACCGTTTTTACCGGTGAAACCTTGAACCAATACTTTGGTGTCTTTATTAATCAATACGCTCATTCTTTTCTCCTTAGGCGTTTACGGCTGCAACAATTTTTTCGGCTGCGTCATTCAGGCCGTCTGCAGAAGTCAGTTTCAGACCTGATTCGTTCAGGATTTTCGCGCCGAGTTCGGCGTTGTTACCTTCCAAACGAACAACGACAGGAACGTTGACGTTGATTTCTTTAACGGCTGCCACGATGGCTTCCGCAATCATGTCGCAACGTACGATACCGCCGAAGATGTTGATCAATACGCCTTTAACGGATTTGTCTTCCAAAATCAGTTTGAACGCTTCAACCACGCGGTCTTTGGTTGCGCCGCCGCCAACGTCCAAGAAGTTGGCAGGTTGGCCGCCTTTGAGTTTGATGATGTCCATAGTGGCCATCGCCAAACCGGCACCGTTAACCATACAGCCGATGTTGCCTTCCAGGGCAACATAGTTCAGGTCGAATTCGGAAGCTTTCAGCTCACGTTCGTTTTCTTGAGATTTGTCGCGCAAAGCGGCAATTTTCGGCAGACGGTAGAGCGCGTTGCTGTCGATACCGATTTTGCCGTCCACACAGGCCAAGTCGCCGTTTTCACGGACTGCCAATGGGTTTACTTCAAACAGGGCGAAGTCGTTTTCGACAAACGCTTTGTACGCGCCGGTCATCAGTTTGACGAACTCGTTGATTTGTTTGTCTTTCAGGCCCAGTTGGAAGGCAACTTCGCGAGCTTGGCAAGGTTGCAGGCCGACCAGCGGATCAACGGTTACTTTGAAGATTTTTTCTGGAGTTTCGGCAGCAACTTTTTCGATTTCCACGCCGCCTTCGGTAGAAGCCATGAATGTAACGCGGCGGGTAGAACGGTCAACCACTGCGCCCAAGTACAGCTCGGTTTGAACCGGATACATGTCTTCGCAAACCAAAACGCTGTTGACAGGTTGGCCGTTGGCATCGGTTTGGTAAGTTACCAAGTTGGTGCCAATCAGGCTTTCAGCCACTTCTTTAGCTTCTTCGCGGCTTTTAACGACTTTTACGCCGCCCGCTTTACCGCGGCCGCCGGCGTGTACTTGTGCTTTGACAACAGCGAATTTGCCGCCCAATTTGTCGTAAGCTGCAGCGGCTTCTTCGCCGTTGTGTGCCAAAATACCGCCTTGTACGGGCAAACCGTAGCTAGCCAGCAGTTCTTTAGCCTGATACTCGTGTAAATTCATGGATTTCTCCTTAAGGTGAGTGGGTTTTAGGAATCGCCCTGCGGCCAATCCCATATTTTCAGACGGTCCTACTATTTACTGAAGGGCAACCACATCCGCGCCAGCAGATACATGGTTGCGCCGCCTCCTCCGAGAATAAAAAAGACAATGCCTTTTTTACGTGAATTCGGGCAGAGCAGATAAACGGCAAGGCTGAAACTGATAAACAACAATGCCACGCGCCAAACCAATTCTTTATCTTTGAAACGGTTGAGCGTATAAGTTTCGGTCATCATCACATACATCTGCCACAATGCGGCCATACACATGCTGATGATGCCCGCCGGTATAAAGAAAATACCGACTATTTCTTTGTTCATAATGAATGTAAATGCTGTGTGTTTGTCTGACTGAATTATAAATCAGAAAACGAAGCTATCGAAACATTCAATTTGTCGAAGGCCTTAAGGCCGTCTGAAAAATTTCAGACGGCCTTAATGTCTATCAACCGTGCAAAGCGCGTTTGTCGGCCGCCAATGCAGCTTCGTGAACCACTTCGGACAAGGTTGGGTGAGCATGGATAATGCGGGCGATGTCTTCGCTGCTGGCGAAGAATTCGAGCGCAGTCACGCCTTCGGTAACCAATTCGCTGACAACCGGGCCGATCATGTGTACGCCCAAGATACGGTCGGTTTTGGCATCTGCCAACACTTTAACCGTACCTTTGGCTTTGCCCATGGCCAATGCGCGACCGTTTGCGCCGAAACCCGAAGTACCTTTTTTGTACTCCACACCTTCGGCTTTGAGTTGTTCTTCGGTTTTACCCACCCAAGCGATTTCAGGGTCGGTATAAATCACGAACGGTACGTTGTTGAAGTCGATATGCGGTTTTTGACCGGCAATGCGCTCAGCAACGGCAACGCCTTCGTCGCTGGCTTTGTGTGCCAACATCGGGCCGCG
>CAUSHT010000149.1:0-3879 GCA_963531275.1 uncultured Neisseria sp. | reverse complement strand
TTAGTTACATTCTGCTTTGACCTACATCACAAACCATGATTGAACTTTTCAGACGGCCTCTTTATCATTTATTCATTTTAATTTATTGAAGTATAATGATTTTACCCTAAAGCAACCAAAGACGGTCATTCTTGGTCGCTTTCCCCGCATATTAAAATAAGAACAGAAAACCAATGTATCAAAATTACATACTCAAAATACAAAGGCCGTCCGAAAATATTTTTCAGACGGCCTTTGTTTGTATTTCTTTTATTGGCTGATGTCTTCCAGCGTACGGCCTTTGGTTTCTTCACCCAATACCAAGATTACCGCCACAATCAACAGCATAACCAGCGCAAACATCATAAAGATATTGCCGAAGCCGCCGCTGTTGCCCACCATCGCCGCCACTACCATGGGCGCGAGTATGCCGCCGACGCGGCCGATGGCGCCTGCCCAGCCGGATGCGAAGGCACGGAAGCGCAAGGGGTAGAGTTCGGGGGTGTAGGTGTACAAAACGCCCCATGCACCCAAGTTGAAGAAGGACATCAGGCTGCCCCAAACCATGACTTCGGCCGCAGTTGTGCTTTGCCCGAAAAACCATGCGCACACGGCGCAAGCGGCCAGAAAGCCTGCCAGCGTTGCTTTGCGGCCGATTCTTTCCACCAAAGCCGCGGCGGCAATATAACCGGGCAGTTGCGCCACAATCATCACCAGCACATATTCAAAGGTTTTGACCACGGTATTACCCTGCTCGACCAGTAGTTTGGGCAACCAAGTAAAAATGCCGTAATACGAAAAAACGATACCGAACCAAACCAGCCACAGCATTAGCGTGCGCCGTGCAAACGGATGTTGCCAAAGTTGGACGAAGCGGATGCGTTCACGCGGGGAGGCCGGCGCGGCAACGGCTTCTGTCGGCGGCGTTATGCCCGATTGAATTTCCAGCGCGGATACCAAACGGTGCGCCTCGTTGGTTTTGCCGCGGGAAAGCAGGTAAGGCACGGATTCGGGAACGAATTTCAACACTAACGGCACATAAAACAGGGGCAAGGCGCCAAATAAAAACGCGCTGTGCCAGCCGGTTTGCGGAATAAAGAAATAAGACACCAGCGCGGCAGAGAGCCAGCCCAAGCCCCAAAAGCTTTCCAGCAATACAATAAAACGGCCGCGTACTTTCGGCGGCGCATATTCGCTGACCAGCGACACGGCGACGGGCAGTTGGCCGCCCAAACCGACGCCGACAAAAAAGCGGCACACCAGCAAAACCGTCAAATCAGGCGCAAGCGCGCACAAACCTGTGGCAATGCTGTACACCACCATTGTGCCGGCAAAAACGGTTTTCCGTCCGAACCTGTCCGCCAGCCAGCCACTGAATACCGCGCCCAGAGCCATGCCGACGAAGGCAATGCTGACAATCCAACCCAACTGCGCCGGAGCCAGCGCCCAATCTTTGCCCAAAGCCGGCAATACAAACGACACCAAGCCTGTATCCATGGCATCAAACAGCCAGCCTATGCCGACCAACACCAAAAGTTTGTAATGGAAGCGGGAGGGCGGCAGATTGTGCAGCCGCGTCAGAATATCCATAACTTCTTTCCTTTGTTTGTATATTATTGAATTGGATTTTATAAATAACTGCTTTAGTTTCAGCGACAAACCCCAAATAGAGCATTATGTCGATTTTAACATTTATACAATATGCAAAGAATAGGAAGCACGCGTTTTTGGGCTATTTTTGAATATCTTAATCTTGGCGATAAACCACATACCATTTTGAAACGTTATACAAGAAATCACTTCAGGCCGTCTGAAAGTCGATGGTTTGGTTTTCAGACGGCCTGCCGTTTTTTGCAAAGGCTTCATGCTTGGGTTATGATGTTTATTTGTAATATGTAAACAGATGATTGCCTGTTTTTACATAACAGGCCGTCTGAACAACGGAGAACGATATGAATGCGGTTGTAATTGCGGTCATCATCATGCTTGTGCTGTCTTTATCGCGCGTGCATGTGGTGCTCAGCTTGGCTGTCGGAGCGTTTGTCGGCGGCTTGGTGGCCGGTATGCCTTTGGAGAATGTAACCAACACGGCCGGAGATGTGGTGCAGCAAGGGATTATTCCTGTTTTTAACGAAGGCCTGAAAGGCGGGGCGCAAATCGCGCTGTCTTATGCCATGCTCGGCGCGTTTGCCATGGCCATCACGCATTCCGGCCTGCCGCAACAGCTCGCCGGCGTGATTATCCGCAAACTCAACGGCGGCAAAGGCAATGCGAAAGGCGAAGGCACGGTCAAATGGTTGCTGCTGGCGATTATTTTGTGCATGGGCGTGATGAGCCAAAACGTTGTGCCGATTCATATCGCGTTTATCCCGATGATTATTCCGCCGCTGCTGTTGGTGTTCAACCGTTTGAAACTCGACCGCCGCTTGGTGGCCTGCGTGATTACGTTTGGCTTGGTAACGACTTATATGTTCCTGCCTTACGGTTTCGGCTCCATCTTCTTGAACGACATCATGTTGGGCAATATCCGCTCGGCAGGCATGGACACCAGCGGCATTAATGTGATGCACGCAATGGCGATTCCGGCTTTGGGCATGGTGTCCGGCTTGCTGCTGGCCTTTTTGCACTACCGCAAACCGCGCATTTATCAAAACAATACCACTGACACGGAAGACAACCGTGCGGCAGTGCAACAACAAGAGCCTTCAACCTATCGCAGCTTGGTGGCGGCCGTGGCGATTGCCGTGTGTTTTGCCATTCAGCTTTTGTATGATGGTTCGCTGGTGTTGGGCGCTATGTTGGGCTTTGCCGTGTTTATGATGTTGGGCGTGATGAACCGCTCCGCCGCCAGCGATGTGTTCGGCGAAGGCATCAAAATGATGGCGATGGTCGGCTTTATTATGATTGCGGCACAAGGTTTCGCCGCCGTAATGAACGCAACCGGCGAGATTCAGCCTTTGGTCGAACACAGCATGGCTTTGTTCGGCGGCAATAAGGGCATGGCCGCATTGACCATGTTATGCGTCGGCTTGCTGGTAACCATGGGCATCGGTTCGTCCTTCTCGACTTTGCCGATTATTACCGCGATTTATGTGCCTTTGTGCATGAGCTTGGGCTTCTCGCCTATGGCGACCGTCGCCATCGTCGGCACGGCCGGTGCGCTGGGCGATGCAGGCTCCCCTGCTTCCGACTCGACACTCGGCCCAACCATGGGTTTGAACGCCGACGGTCAACACGACCACATCCGCGATTCGGTTATCCCGACTTTTATCCACTACAATATCCCGCTGATGGCTGCCGGCTGGATTGCCGCGATGGTGCTGTAATATGAGCGATATTCAGGAATTGGAACACCGCGTCACGGAGCTGGAAATTCAGACGGCCTTGCAGGAAGATTTAATCGGCAGCCTGAACGACACCATCGCCAAGATGCAGCAGGCTTTGGATTTGCAGCAAGGCCAGTTGCGGCTTCTGTATCAACGGATGCAGGACAAAGGTGCAAACGGTGAACGCGAACCGTACAGCCTGCGCGATGAGATTCCGCCGCATTATTGATCAGCTAAAAAAGGGCGTGTTGGATACATGTCCTTTTCTTTCATAACAAAGGCCGTCTGAAAGTCTATCAAGCTTTCAGACGGCCTTTTAAACAATCAAACCTTACAAACAAGCCAATTCGTTGGCCATTTGCTGCTCGACGGTTTCACGTTGGCGGATAAGTTTGCACTCGCTGCCGTCAACCAATACTTCCGCCGCACGGTTGCGCGTATTGTAGTTGCTCGCCATGCTTGAGCCATACGCACCGGCGCTGCGGATAAGCAGCAAATCCCCTTCTTCGCAGGCGATGGTGCGGTCTTTGCCGAGGAAGTCGCCGGTTTCGCAAATCGGGCCGACGATATTGGC
>CAUSHT010000148.1:0-3886 GCA_963531275.1 uncultured Neisseria sp. | reverse complement strand
ACCGGCATGGTAATCATAAATACAATCAGCAACACCAGCATCACGTCCACCAAAGGCGTAACGTTGATATCCGACATCGGCGCATCATCGCCGGAATTCATTGATCCGAAAGCCATGGTTTAATCCTTTTGGTTCAGCAGGCGGACATGCAGGTCATGTGCAAATGCGTCCATATCTTGCGCGATGGTTTTTGTACCGCGATTGAGGAAGTTGTACGCCAATACGGCCGGAATCGCCACAAACAGGCCGACAGCAGTCGATACCAAAGCCTCGCCAATCGGACCGGCTACCGCAGCAATGCTCATTTGACCGCTTTCGCTGATGCCGATCAGGGCATGGTAAATACCCCAAACCGTACCCAACAGACCGATAAACGGAGCGGTTGCGCCGATAGAGGCCAAAGCGGTCATACCGTAGTCAAACTGGCGCATGGTTTGAGTCAAACTGTTACGGATGTGAACGACCAAGTATTCGTTCAAAGGCAATTCGTCAATCAGCGATTTGCTTGTCGTTTGACGGTAGTTTTGGTATGCGCGCAGAGACTCATCGGCAATACTGCTCATCGGTGCTTCTACCGCTTTGGCTTTTTGTACGGCATCAGCCAGCGTAAACGCATTCAGCATCAACTCTTTTACCTGAGCATTGCCTTTTTTCGCTTTGCGGTATTTGATGCAGCGAATCACAATGACGCTCCAAGTCACCACACTCATCAACAACATCAGGACAAATACACCAATCAGTACCACATCACCTGATTTGAAAACTAAACTTAAATCCATAATTTTTCCAAGTTAAAAATAAAATTAAAATTTCTATCGGGTCATTTAAAATTATTTCCCAACAGCATATATTTTCTAATCAATCAGCTTAGGCCTAGATACTTATTCGAGCGTGAATTTGACAGGTACTTTAAATTCAGTCCAAACGCTTGCATTACAGCTACCATCTTTAACGGCTTTACGCGCTGCATTATCCAGACGACTATAACCACTTGATTTATTCACACTGATTGAATCCACTTTACCGCCGGGACCAACCAAGACTTTCAAAACAACCAAGCCTTCTTCACCATTTTCAGTGGATAGTGAAGGATACGGAGGTCTTGGA
This sequence comes from uncultured Neisseria sp., assembly GCA_963531275.1. Lineage (GTDB taxonomy): Bacteria > Pseudomonadota > Gammaproteobacteria > Burkholderiales > Neisseriaceae > Neisseria. The sequence continues at coordinate 2,779 of CAUSHT010000148.1, read as the reverse complement.
ATATGGCAGGTTCCTTTTGCAGGATTGCCTTTACTGCTGCCGGCACCTGTACCGCTGCCACCACCTCCGCCACCGGTACCGGAACCATGTTCGCCTTTCGCACCGCCGCTGCCGGATCCGCTGCCTTCGCCACGGCCGCTGCCTGTACCTTTCGTACCGCCGCCGTTGCCTTTTCCTTCTCCGCCCAAGGCTTTGCCTTCGCCGTTGCCTTTACCGTTTTCAGCAGTATTCGGCCCGGTTTTGCTGCCTGAGTGTTCAGATGCTTTGGGAGATGGTTTAGGTTCTGCCTTCGGCTCTGGTTTTGGCTCGGGCTTCGGCTCAGGTTTGGGTTCCGGCTTAGGCTCGGGCTTAGGTTTCTCGATAGGTTTCGGTTTTTCCTTTTGCTGTACGATATCCGCTTTTTCTTTTTTCGTTACCACAGGTTTGATAACAGGTTTGGGCGGCTCGACAGGCTTAGGTTTGGGCTTCGGCTTGGGTTTCGGTTGTTCGGGGGTAGGCTCGGGGGCGGCAGGTGCGCCTTCGCCTTCAGGGCTGCCGTCGCCACCGCCGAAATCGCCCAAATCGACAAATTCAATATTCGCCATTTCGACAGGAGGCGGTTTGTGCGCGTGCCATAAAAGTGCAACCAGGCCGACGTGAATCAACGCAACGGAAGTCACGACGGCTGGAGTTAAAATTCGTTTTTTATCCATAATTCCGTTATGTTAATAGCAACAATTCCCGTTTGCAAGTCGTTTTACAGTCAAAATAAGCATTAATGCTTATATAGAAAGTTTATAGACCTGCTGTTTTAAAGGCTGCATATCATAATATGATATTAGCTCTCATTACTAATATTATCAAACAAGCGGTCATCTGAAAAGATAAACGGTATTGCAAAGCCATCGTCTCTTACAATCTTTATGCCATCCGCACATCAGACCAATATTGAAATCTCATCAGACCGATAAAAATTCAAATGGTTTCAAATCATCTGTATTTTTTATCCATAAAACATCAGGCCGTCTGAAAACATTCTTTCAGACGGCCTGATTCAAACAAAATCATTTTTTCCGTTTCGCCCTTGGGTGCGCCTCATCATAAACGCGCGCCAAATGGTCAAAGTCCAGTTTTGTATAAACTTGCGTAGCGGAAAGGTTGCTGTGTCCCAACAACTCCTGCACAGCACGGATATCACCCGATGCCTGTAAAAGATGGGTTGCATAGCTGTGGCGCATCATGTGCGGCGAGATATGGCTGGCACTGCCCACGCGCACTGCCCACGCCTGCAGGCGTTTTTGGATTTGACGTTGCCCCAGCCTGCCGCCGTTCTTATTAGTAAACAAGGCCTGCTCACCTTCTTTGGCAATACGCACTGCCAAATAATCGCGCAATGCCGCAATGCTTTTAGCCACCAAAGGCACTTGCCGCTGCTTGCCGCCTTTACCCTTCACACTGACCCAGCCTTCGTCCAAAACGATACCGTCCAGATTCAAACCTTGTATCTCGCTCAGGCGCAAACCGCTGCCATACATCAATTCAAACATGGCCTTATCGCGCACGTCCAACTCATCATCAACAGGCGCATGGTCGAGAATATGGTTTAAAGGTTCTTGCGGCAGTGCTTTGGGCAGGCGTTCGGGCAGGCGCGGCGCTTTCATATTAAATGTCGGGTCGCTTTCCATGACTTCTATCTGCACCAGCCAACTGCAATACTGCCGCCATACCGACAATTTCCGCGCCAAGCTGCTTTCGCTCAAGCCCTTTTGCGACAGCTTTTTCAATACCGCCACAAAATCACGGCGCGTCGGCAGGCCGTTTTCAAGATTATCGGGCAACAGGCGCATCAATTCACTCAAATCGCGCCGATAAGCGGAAACGGTATGCTCCGACTTGCCTTGTTGCAGCAAGGTTTTCAGATAGCGCTCAAGATGAAGCGCAAAATTATTTGATTCCGCCATTTCAGACGGCCTCCAATGCTGTTTTCATTGCCGAAGGCAAACGGCAGACACGCTGCTTGCCATAATCGAAACACACCATGCCTGTTTGCACTTTCGCCAGCACAAGGCCGTCTGAAATCCTGCGGATGCGGTACAGCAAAGAAAAGCCGACTCCGGCCACGCTCGCCGCTCCCATTTCTACCGACAGCTCATCGCCATGATGACCTTGCGCCAAATACTGCACCGCCGCATCCGCCATAATCAAGCCTGCCCCTCCGGCATCTATTTCACTCCAACCCAACGCCGTAAGCCAACGCATCCGCACTTCATGGCACAAACGCAACACCGCATCGTTCGCCAGATGGCCGCCATAGTTCACATCGCCCACCTGCACCGTCAAGGCCGTCTGAAACAAAGGCTTATCACACTCGGCTACCGAAATCCTATCCATTTTGCACACCCGTTTTCAATACTACGCCATTATAAACCGAGACCCTGTTCGTTAATATATAAAAACAATGTAACAGCTTGTAGTCTTTCATTTCAAAAAACATTATAATTTATCGGATAAATTTACCCTTCACTACCTCAGGAGCTCCTCATGGCACTCGTATCCATGCGCCAATTATTGGACCATGCAGCCGAAAACAGCTACGGTCTGCCCGCATTCAACGTTAACAACCTCGAACAGATGCGCGCCATCATGGAGGCGGCCGACCAAGTCAACGCCCCCGTTATCGTTCAAGCATCTGCAGGCGCACGCAAATACGCAGGTGCCCCATTCCTGCGCCATCTGATTTTGGCCGCAGTCGAAGAATTCCCGCACATCCCTGTCGTAATGCACCAAGACCACGGCGCAT
>CAUSHT010000147.1:0-3923 GCA_963531275.1 uncultured Neisseria sp. | reverse complement strand
TAGCCAAACCATACGTCGGCACGGGTTTTGAATAAATCTTCGGCAATCTTGCTTTTGAAGGAAACCTGCATTTTGGTTTCGAGGCGTTTTTGCTCGCTGAATTTTTCCTGTGTGGTTACGCCACGACTGGGGGATTCCGGGTAGTAGTTGGGGCTGCTGTTGTACCAAACAGGCATGAGGTACATAGGGTTGTGCTCGCGTACGCTCAACAGGCCGCGTGTGTCGTTTTTATCCAAATCGTACATCAGGCTTAGAGGCGTGTAGCTGTCGGCAGTTTCGCTTAATACGTCGTCTGAAATATTCGGGTGGGTAGGATTGTCGAATACGATGGCCGCTTCTTTTTTCTCAATGCTCTTGCGCACGCTTTTTTCGAGGTCAACCGGTGTTTTGGCCGTTTCGGTTTGTGCTTGCGGCAGTGGAGATTGAGGGGGAAGTTGCGCCGAGTAGATGTTGTCGTAACACGCCAAACGGGTGGCGTTGTCTTGAATGGTGGTGCAGTGTAGGGCGGTATCGGCGGCAGCCAGCGGGGCGGCGGCAATGAATCCGATACTTAGGGAATGTTTCAACATCTTATTCATGAGAGTTTCCGTTGTTTTTCAGACGGCCTGATGAGGGGTAAAAAGGTTTATTTGGTCGGTTTGGGCTGTGAATACGGCAATGCCCCTGAAAGGCAGGGCCTCAGGGGCATCGTATCAGCTCGATTCATCCTGTTTTGATTGTCAGGATTTCCGGCATCTGCGTCAGTATTAAGCCAAAGCTTTTACTTTAGCAGACAGACGGCTTTTATGACGGGCTGCTTTGTTTTTGTGGAATACGCCTTTGTCAGCGATGCGGTCGATGACTTTAACGGATTCTTGGTAAACTGCTTGAGCAGCAGCTTTGTCGCCGGCTTCAACTGCTTTCAACACTTTTTTCACAGCGGTACGGAATGCAGTACGCAGGCTGGCGTTGTGGGCGCGTTGTTTAACCGACTGGCGGGCACGTTTGCGGGCTTGTGCGCTGTTTGCCATATTGAATATCTCCTGAAAAATAAATTCTGTAAACGCGCAATTTTAAAGACAGATTTCCTTGTATGCAAGCTTTTTCTCTATAAACGCGCGCAAATCAGCCGTATTTTGCCCAAAAAAGACAGCCGGTGCAACGCTTTTGGTAAAAAGATGGTGTTGCTTTGCCTTATTTCAATAAAAATCAGATGGATATTGCTTTGCGTTTGCTTACGTTTCCATTACAATAGCCTAACTCTGCGCCGGGGTGTTTATGGGGTGCAGGGTTTCTTATTTATTGACATTAACCACTCTTTCATCAGGAATCTGCCCGTATGAAAAAATCTGTATTAGCCGTATTGGCCGCATTGTCTTTGGCCGCGTGCGGCGGTGGCGAGAAAAAAGCCGAGCAACCTCAAGCAGGCAGCGCGCCTGCTGCCAATGCCGAAGCAGCCGCCACCGATACTTTGAATATCTACAACTGGTCAAACTACGTTGACGAAAGTACAGTCGAAGACTTCAAAAAAGCCAATAATTTGAAGCTGACTTACGATTTGTATGAAAACAACGAAACGCTGGAAGCCAAAATGCTGACCGGCAAATCCGGCTATGACTTGGTTGTGCCCGGTATTGCCTTCCTGCCGCGTCAAATTGAGGCGGGTGCATACCAAAAAATCAATAAGGACTTGATTCCGAACTACAAAAACATCGACCCTGAATTGCTGAAGATGTTGGAAACCGCCGACCCGGGCAATCAATACGCCGTTCCTTATTTCTCCGGTGTGAACACTTTGGCGATTACTGCGAAAGGTAAAGAGCTTTTGGGCGGCAAGCTGCCTGAAAACGGCTGGGATTTGCTGTTCAAACCTGAATACACCAACAAGCTAAAATCTTGCGGCATCGCTTTGTGGGACACCCCGAGCGAAATGTTCCCAATCTTGTTGAACTACTTGGGTAAAGATCCTAAAGGCTCGAATCCTGAAGATTTGAAAGCGGCGGCGGAAGTCTTGAAAGCCATCCGTCCTGACGTGAAACGTTTCAGCCCTTCCATCATTGACGAATTGGCGCGCGGCGACATTTGCTTGGCGGCAGGTAACGGCGGCGACTTGAACTTGGCCAAAGCGCGTTCTGAAGAAGTGAAAAACAATGTCGGCATCGAAGTGTTGACTCCGAAAGGCATGGGCTTCTGGATCGAATCTTGGCTGATTCCGGCCGATGCGAAAAACGTCGTCAATGCCCACAAGTACATCAACTACACGCTGGATCCCGAAGTGGCTGCGAAAAACGGTATCGCCGTAACCTTCGCGCCGGCCAGCAAACCTGCACGCGAAAAAATGCCTGCAGAGCTGGTGAACACTCGTTCTATTTTCCCGAACGAACAAGACATGAAAGACGGTTTCGTCATGCCTCAAATGAGCGCAGATGCGAAAAAGCTGTCTGTCAACTTATGGCAAAAAATCAAAGTTGGTTCAAATTAATTTTGATCTGATTGTTTGAAGCAAAGCAAAGGCCGTCTGAAATTTTTCAGACGGCCTTTTGATCTTCCAATCTTTATCGTTTTAAAGCCAAAGTCAATACGCCTGCGGTTACCAAGCCCAAGCCTATCCATTCCTGCGTGCTCGGGCGTTCGTCTAAGAAAACGACGGCCATCAAGGCGACTAAAACCAGGCTGAATTTGTCGACGGGTGCGACTTGTGAGGCATTGCCCAGTTGCAGGGCTTTGAAGTAGGCGAGCCAAGATGCGCCGGTAGCGAGGCCGGATAGGATGAGGAATGTCCAGTTGCGGCCGGTAAAGCCGTTCACGCCCTGCCATTTGCCGGTGTAGGTTAAAAACAATACCAAAGCGGCGAGGATGACTAAGGTGCGGATAAAGGTGGCGAAATCTGAATCTATGCCCTGTAAACCCATTTTGGCGAAAATGGCGGTCAATGAGGCAAAGCCCGCCGATGCCAATGCCCAAAACAGCCATGCGTTGCTACTCATATTTTATTCCTTTGTTTCAAATTGTTGACAATATGAATCCGCTTGTTAATGAAATATCGAAATTTTCACTGCGGTTTGTCTTTGGAAAACGCTATAATAGAACGAATATTCTTTTTCTTCCAGCCGTCTTTATTGTATTGTTTCAGACGGCCTTTCCCTCTCTCAATAAAGGAAAATCATGAGCTTCAAAACCGATGCTGAAATTGCCCAGTCTTCCACCATGCGCCCGATTGGTGAAATTGCCGCCAAGCTGGGTTTGAACGTTGACAACATCGAGCCCTATGGTCATTACAAAGCCAAAATCAATCCTGCCGAAGCATTCAAGCTGCCGCAAAAACAAGGCCGTCTGATTTTGGTTACCGCCATTAATCCGACTCCTGCGGGTGAGGGTAAAACTACTGTAACCATCGGTTTGGCGGATGCATTGCGCCATATCGGCAAAGACTCGGTTATCGCCCTGCGTGAGCCTTCTTTGGGACCGGTGTTCGGCGTCAAAGGCGGCGCGGCGGGCGGCGGCTATGCCCAAGTTTTGCCGATGGAAGACATCAACCTGCACTTCACCGGCGACTTCCACGCCATCGGCGCGGCGAATAACTTACTCGCCGCTATGCTCGACAACCATATCTATCAAGGTAATGAGTTGAACATCGATCCGAAACGCGTGCTGTGGCGTCGCGTGGTCGATATGAACGACCGTCAGTTGCGCAACATCATCGACGGCATGGGCAAACCTGTTGACGGCGTGATGCGTCCTGACGGTTTTGACATTACCGTTGCCTCCGAAGTGATGGCGGTATTCTGTCTTGCCAAAGACATCAGCGATTTGAAAGAGCGTTTGGGCAACATTCTTGTCGCCTACGCCAAAGACGGCAGCCCCGTTTACGCCAAAGATTTGAAAGCGAATGGCGCGATGGCGGCATTGCTCAAAGATGCGATTAAGCCTAACTTGGTACAAAC
>CAUSHT010000146.1:0-3948 GCA_963531275.1 uncultured Neisseria sp. | reverse complement strand
AAGCCTGTAAAGATACAAATCAGCATACTGCGCGAGAAAATCTTGCGCCAAGTGCCGGATTGGGGTGCGGTTGTCATAGTGAAATCAATAAAAAAGAAAAGGGATATTGTAGCAAAGATGGGGAATATGGCGAATGAACTTCTGTTATCTTTGTCGAATAATGAGAGGCCGTCTGAAACTGAATGGATAAAGTTTCAGACGGCCTTTTGTTGGAACAAGCCGATCAGGTTTTGAAATGCCCGTAAGACAGGTAGATATGCTGGTCTTACAGGTAGTTTATTTTCAGACGGCCTTCGATCTTGCGTTGCAGTTGCGGTAGAAGGCAATCAGACCGTTGGTGGAGCTGTCATGTGCCGGCGTGCCGCGTTCGAGTTCGGGTTCGATGGTTTTGGCCAGCTCTTTGCCGTATTCCACGCCCCATTGGTCGAAGGGGTTGATACGCCAAATCACACCCTGTACGAAGGTGCGGTGTTCGTAAGCAGCCATCAGCATGCCGAGGTTGAAAGGCGTCAGGCTGTCGATGAGCAGGCTGTTGCTCGGACGGTTGCCGGGGAATTCTTTTTGCGGTGCAAGGCGGTCGCGTTCGTCTTGGGGTAGGGCGGCCAATTCGATTTGCACTTCGTCTAAGGTTTTGCCTTTCATCAGCGCTTCGGCTTGGGCGAAGGCATTGGCAACGGTAAAGCGGTGTTGGCGGTGGTTGCCGTAGACTGTGGTCATGGGGACGATGAAGTCGACGGGAATCAGACGCGTGCCTTGGTGCAGAAGCTGGAAGTAGGCATGTTGGCAGTTGACGCCTTCATCGCCGAAGACAATGCCGCCAGTGGTGCAGGAAACGGGTTGGCCGTCTGAAGTACGCTGTTTGCCGAGGCTTTCCATATCGAGCTGGTTGAGCCATGGTGTGAAGAGGCGCATGTTGTGGCTGTATGGGACAACGGTTTGGCCGTCTGAATGTTGGAAGTTGTTGTACCAAACGTTGATGAGCGCCATCAGGACGGGAATGTTGTGGCGGAATGGCGTTTCGAAGAAGTGGGTATCCATCGCGTGTGCGCCAGCCAGCATTTTGCGGAATGCTTTTTCACCGACGGCAACCATCAATGGCAGGCCGATGGGCGACCAGACAGAATAGCGGCCGCCGACCCAGTCGGACATGGCGAAGACTTTGTCGGGGGAGATGCCGAAGTTTTGGGCGGCGGCCACATCAGCAGAAATGGCGCAGAAGTGGCGGTAGATGCCGGAATCGGGCAAACCTGCATCGCGATACCAAGTACGCGCCGCATAGGCATTGAGCAGGGTTTCCGGTGTGCGGAACGATTTGCTGGCAATGCTGAATACGGTGGTTTCGGGGTTGAGGCCGAGAAGGGTTTGGGTCAAGTCGGCATCATCGGAATTGCTGACAAAGTGGACGCGGATGTTTTGCCAATAAGGCTGCAGCGCCTGTGTGGCCATGCGCGGGCCCAAATCGGAACCGCCGATACCGATGTGAACCAAGTCGGTAATCGGTTTGCCGGTAATGCCTGCGTGCGTGCCGTCTAAAAGTTGGCGTGCGAACTCGAGTGCGCGGTTGAGTTCGTGATGAACATTGGGCACGATGTTTTCGCCGTCAACGTAAATGGGTTGGGCATTGGCCGGCAGGCGCAGGGCAGTGTGGAGGACGGCGCGGTGTTCGCTGGTGTTGATTTTTTCACCGCTGCTCATGGCCTGCATATATTGTGGCAAATCGGCTGCTTCGGCCAGTTGGCACAATAAATCAAGGGTGTTTTCATCTAGGCGGTTTTTGCTGTAATCAAATAACAAACCGTGCAGAATTTCGTGCATATTATTGAAACGTTCGGCATCTGCGGCGAAGCGTTCGCGCAGGGTAACGTGTTGAGTATCGGCATGATGGGCTTCCAAGGCCTGCCATGCGTCTGAGTATGCGGACATTTCGTTTCCTTAGTATGTAACGGTAAACAAGCAGGGTATCTATTTTCTGCTTTTTGTAGTTGTTTGTAGTTTAACAAATTTGAACAACTTTTGGGAGATAGTAGGGTTGGTTTTGTTTAAGAAATGTATGCGAAATGCAATAGAAACGGTTGATTATCATCAAGTTTCTGTAAAAAAGGGGGTATGACACCGATGTCCGCTGTGTTATTCTATGTAACATTATTGAAATCTTGTCGGGGCGGGTCCGTAAGATGGCTACAATTTATGATGTCGCTGCTTATGCCGGGGTATCTCCCAAGACGGTCAGCCGGGTGATTAACGGCGATGCGCCGGTCAGTGATAAAACCCGTTCCAAAGTAGAAACAGCGATTGCTGCTTTGGGCTATATCCCGTCTTCTGCGGCGCGGATTATGCGGTCACACCGTTCCGGATTGGTCGGTCTGATTACCGGCGCCATTTCGCGGACAGGCGAGAATACGGGCGGACACGGTATGCCGGATATGTTCTTGATTAAGGGCATTCAGCAGCAGATTCGCGCACAAGGCAAGATTTTGATGATTGCTGACATCGACAATAAGCCGGGTCAGCCCGGTCAGATGGAGCCACTGATCCGTACCTTTATGGAGCATCGTGCCGAGGGGATTTTATATGTGGCAGGTTTCCATCAGGAAGTATTGCTGCCGGAAGTGTCCAACCGTTGTCCGATGGTGTTGGTTAACTGCTTTGATTCGGCGGGTACGCCGGCGGTTTTGCCGGACGACGAAGCAGGGCAGTATGGCTTAGTGCGCCGGATTATCCAAAGCGGACACAAACGGATTGCTTATGTGACTTTGCAGCCGGGCGTGGAAGCGACGAGATTGAGATTGGCCGGATACCGCCGTGCTTTGGCTGATTCGGATATTGTCTTCGATCCTGATTTGGTGCAAACTGGTTATCCTGACTTCAGCAACGACAGCGGGTCTTTGATTTCGGCTATTTTGAAGCTGCTGTCTTTGCCGCTTCCGCCGACGGTCATTTGCTGCGGTAACGATGAAATGGCAGTGCGCGTGTACGGGATTTTGAGGACGCGCGGCGTACGGGTTCCCGAGCAAGTCTCTGTTGCCGGCTATGATAACCATAGTGCGATTGCGGAGACGCTGTTTCCGCCGTTGACCAGTACCGAACTGCCGTATCTGCGCATGGGCGCGATGGCGGCGGATTTGCTGTTTCAACACATTGAACACCCGACCGGTGCGGTGCCGCCAGTCAAGGTCGTTGGGGAAACCATCTGGCGTCAGTCTGTGATTAATAAATAGTTTCAGACGGCCTGAAAATAAGCTTTAAACAACACAAACACACATCAAAATAAGAATCATGCAAACGGTCAAAATAAAGGCCGTCTGAAAACGGAGTTGCCTCAGTAAAAAGGGCGGCCCAAATACAATAAAAGCGTCATACCGCTGAAATTGGAGTTTGTTGTTTCCATAGTTTATTACCCAGGAGTAGCCTTCCTATGAAAATCTCCCCACAAGTGGCGATGACACTTCGCCAGATTATGCTGATGAACTTCGGTTTCTTCGGTATTCAATATAGCTTCGGATTGCAGCAAACTGCGATTAATCCGATTTTCAGCTTTCTTCATGCCGATCCGAGCCAGTTGCCGATTTTGAATATGGCAGGTCCGATTACCGGTTTGCTGGTGCAGCCGATGATTGGTGCGATGAGTGACCGCACTTGGGTGCCTGGATTAGGCCGCCGCCGCCCGTATTTCTTGATTGGCGCCATCGGTTGCAGCCTCTGTCTCTTTATTTATCCGCACGTTACCGCATTGTGGGTGGCCGTATTGCTGCTGTGGCTCTTGGACATCAGTAACAACACGGCAATGGAACCTTTCCGTGCGTTTATTGCCGATACGGTTCCTGAACATCAGCAATCTACCGGTTTCTTGATGCAGTCTGTGTTTACCGGTTTGGGTATTACACTGGCCAACGTTTCCCTCTACATCTTCCAACAAATCGGCTGGTTGCAACAAACTTCCGAAGCGGG
>CAUSHT010000145.1:0-3958 GCA_963531275.1 uncultured Neisseria sp. | reverse complement strand
AATCCGCCATGTGTGTGCAGACTTCGTTCAAAAAGTGACGGTCGTGCGAGATGATAATCATGGTGGAGTCGTACTGGTTCAACACGCCTTCCAACCAGCGGATGGTATTAATGTCCAAGTTATTGGTCGGTTCGTCCAAAAGCAATACATCTGGCTTGGAGAACAGGGCTTGCGCCAGCAATACACGCAGTTTGAAGCCCGGGGCGACTTCTGCCATGGTCGCATTGTGCAAATCTTCGGAAATGCCCACGCCGCTCAACAATTCGGCAGCGCGCGCTTCGGCGGTATAGCCGTCGTATTCGGCGAACTTGGCTTCCAGTTCTGCGGCTTTCATGTAATCGTCTTCAGTAGCTTCGGGATTGGCGTAAATCGCGTCGCGTTCGGTCATTGCCGCCCACATTTCGGTGTGACCCATCATCACCACATCCAGCACGCGCATGTCTTCGTAGGCAAACTGGTCTTGGCGCAATTTACCCAAACGCACGCCGTTTTCAATCGCGACTTCGCCGGCAGTCTGTTCCAAATCGCCGCCGAGGATTTTCATGAAGGTGGACTTACCTGAGCCGTTGGCGCCGATCAAGCCGTAACGGTTGCCTTCGCCGAATTTGACGGATACGTTTTCAAACAGCGGCTTTGCGCCGAACTGCATGGTGATGCCGTTGGTAGAAATCATTATTCGTAAAACCTTTATAAATAGAATGTTATAATCGGACGCGATTGTAGCATATTTTTGCAAAGACCTCAGGATTGAGGCCATGGCAAATGTGCCCAATTTCGATGTAAGATGAAAACAGGCAACGCTTCACACAAAAATGCGTTGTAGGCAGCATTTCAGGCCGTCTGAAACGGAGAAATAATATGGAAACGCACAAAATCTATTACGCCGTGATTATTTTGGTATGTGCCGCTTCCATGCTGCTCAGCCCGTTTTTCTATATCCGCCGCACGCGCTCGGGCGCCGAATTGCGGCGCGCACCCAGACAGTGGAAACCCATCCTCTTCGCCAACATCATCATGATTGCGGCTTTGTTTGTTTGGTGGAAATGGTTTTAAGGAAAAATAAAAATGAACAAACTTTGGACCAGCACATTACTGCTCGCTTTGATAACTGCAGTTTCCGCCGCGCCTATTTTTGAATGTACCGATTCTGCAGGCCGCAAAGTCTATACCCAAGCCGGCGGTAAAAACTGCAAAGCCAGCAATATCGGCAAACCGTCCGTATATACTTCTGCGCCTGTTTCAACACCGGCAACGCCGATTTCCCCAAGCAAAACCGAGCAAGCTGAAGAAGCTTTCGCCCCGGTAAATCCGGCTGATGTCGGCGCGGCCAAGCGTGCTTTAGATACCGCCAAGAAAAATTTGGAAGAAGGCAAAAAAGTGCGTTACGGCAATGAACGCAACTATGCCCGCTATCTCGAACGGATCAACGGTTTGGAAAAAGCCGTCCGCTCGGCTCAGGAAAACTATGATGCGGCGCAACGCCAGCCTGCATCTCAAGATCCTGTTGCCTATTGATCCTTACCACACCAGTAAGGCCGTCTGAAATTTGATGTTCAGACGGCCTTTTCTTCTTTTCAATATAACAAAATCGTCTTTATACCAAACAAAGCATTCTTTCCAGTTTTCAGACGGCCTTGTTAAAGTAAGTGTGTATTAAATTCTGACGGTTGCCATTATGTTGTTACTCAAAACGCCTTCTGTATTGCCGGGTTTCAAGCTCAGCCTGGGTTTGACGGTTTTGTGCCTGTCGCTTTTGGTGGTTTTGCCGTTTGCGATGATGGCGGCCAAAGCGGCGGAAATCGGCTGGAGCGGATTTTGGAACACGATTACCGAACCCAATGTCTTGGCGGCCGTCTGGCTGAGCTTGCGGATGTCATTTTATGCGATGTTGACCAATATCGTGTTCGGTACATTGGTTGCCTGGGTATTGGTGCGCTATGAATTTCCGGGCAAAGGGTTGGTAAACGCTTTGGTTGATTTGCCGTTTGCGCTGCCGACGGCGGTAACAGGCATTGCGTTGGCAACCCTATACGCCCCAAATGGCTGGATAGGCCGTTTTTTCGAGCCTTTGGGCATCAAAATTGCCTTTACGCCTACCGGCATCTGGATTGCGCTGATTGTCGTCAGCCTGCCCTTTATCGTCCGCGCCGTGCAGCCGGTATTAGAAGAATTGTCGGGCGAGTATGAGGAAGCGGCGGCAACTTTGGGCGCAAGCCGTTGGACTACGTTCCGCCGCGTTCTTTTGCCTGAAATCACACCGGCACTTCTGACCGGTGCAGGCATGATGTTTGCCCGCTCTACCGGCGAATACGGCTCGGTCATCTTTATCGCGGGCAATATTCCGATGGTGTCTGAAATCCTGCCCTTGATTATTACCGGCAAACTGGAGCAATACGATGCTCAGGGCGCGTCTGCCGTTGCTCTGTTTATGCTGATGATTTCGTTTGTCATCCTGCTGATTTTAAACATTATGCAATGGACTTTAAGCCGCCGCGCCGGAGCGAGGGTTTAACAAACAACAGGCCGTCTGAAACATTAAGCAAACATTTTTCAGACGGCCCAAACAGATACAAGAATAAATCGAGACTACCCTACCATGAAAACCCATTCCACCAATCCAAATTTGAGCGAACCGCGTTGGCTGCGCGTATTGCTGACTGCTACTGCCTTGGGCTTTCTGCTGCTGATGCTGGTCGTACCTTTGGTTGCCGTATTCTATGAAGCCTTAAAAGGCGGTTGGGATTTGTACCTGCAATCTCTGACCGATCCCGAGGCATGGTCTGCCATCAAATTGACGCTGATTACCGCGCTGATTGTCGTCCCCGTCAATGCCGTCTTGGGCGTGGCGATGGCGTGGCTGCTGACTCGTTTTGACTTTCGCGGCAAGCAGTTGCTGACCACCCTACTCGATTTGCCGTTTTCCGTATCGCCTGTGGTGGCCGGTTTGATGTTCGTCTTATTGTTCGGTGCACACACGGCGTTGGGCGGCTGGCTCGAAGCGCAAGGCATACAGATTATCTTCGCCATTCCGGGCATTATTTTGGCAACGCTGTTCGTTACCTTTCCCTTTGTCGCACGCGAAATCATTCCTTTAATGCAGGCGCAGGGCGACAGTGAAGAACAGGCTGCCTTGATACTCGGCGCAAACGGCTGGCAGATGTTTTGGCGCGTTACCCTGCCCAACATCAAATGGGCGCTGCTCTACGGCATCATTCTTACCAACGCCCGCGCGATGGGTGAATTCGGCGCGGTCAGCGTGGTATCGGGGCACATTCGCGGCGAAACCAACACCATCCCGCTTTTAGTCGAAATCTTCTACAACGAATACAACTTCACCGGCGCATTCGCTCTCTCCGGCGTATTGGCACTTTTAGCCTTGGCCACCTTGCTGGTGCAAAACATCATTACCAAATTACAAGATAAAAAACTCGCCGCCGCCGAAAGGAACGCAGCATGAGCATCACTATTCAAAACTTAAACAAACACTTCGGCAATTTCCATGCGCTGAAAAACATCAACCTCAATGTCCCCACCGGCAAACTCGTTTCCCTGCTCGGCCCTTCCGGCTGCGGCAAAACCACGCTCCTGCGCATTATCGCCGGACTGGAAAACGCTGATGGCGGCCAAATTCTCTTTGACGGGCAAGACGTAACTGCCAAGCATGTGCGCGAGCGCAAAGTCGGTTTTGTATTCCAACACTACGCCCTTTTCCGCCACATGAACGTGTTTGACAACGTTGCTTTCGGTTTGACCGTATTGCCCAAGTCCGAACGGCCGTCCAAAGAACAAATCCGCGCCAAAGTCGAAGAATTGCTCAAACTCGTGCAGCTCTCGCATTTGGCAAAATCCTATCCGCACCAACTCTCCGGCGGCCAACGCCAACGCATCGCCCTCGCCCGTGCTCTTGCGGTCGAACCGAAACTCCTGCTTTTGGACGAACCCTTCGGCGCGCTGGATG
>CAUSHT010000144.1:0-4009 GCA_963531275.1 uncultured Neisseria sp. | reverse complement strand
ATTTCCCCATTTTGATAAAGTCGGCCATTTTGGGCTGTTTTTCGGTCAGGCATGGTTGTGTGCAAAAATATTTATTCAAGACAATAGGAATATTCCCTATAAAGGCATTCTGCTTGCTGCTTTATTGTTTGCAGTAGGAAGTGAGTTGGCTCAGGAATTTCTGACTGCTACGCGGCAAGGTTCGATTGCGGACGGTATTGCCGATATGGCCGGTACAGCAGCGGCTTTGTGGTTTGCAGAAAAAGTAAAAGCAGCAAGAAGTTAGACATATTTAAAGAAGTTAAAGGCCGTCTGTAATCCTGAGAAACAGGTTTCAGACGGCCTTTTGTTACTTGTATTTGAAGCAATGATTGCTTCATGACGAGAATTAGAATGTTACACGTACACCGGCAGATACTTCGTGAGAGTGTACTTTGGTTTCTTCAAATTTGCCCCAGTAGTTGTAGCGGTAGCCAGCGTCCAAAGCAACGTTAGGAGTTACTTCGTAGCTTACACCAGCCAATACCCCAATACCAGCTTGAGTTTTGCGATAGCTTTCTTCGGAATAAGAGTTGCTTACTTTGCTGGTTTCACTCTCATCTGAAGATACACGGTTAATTCCTAAGCGTGCGCCAACATAGGGTTTGACAGGTGAGTTGATGTCAAAATCGTAAATTGCTGACACACCAACACTTTGGAATTTTACTTTTTCTTTGTCAGTGGTAGTCGGAGTTTCAGAATCTGATTTAAAAGATTTATAGTGGGTATAATCAGCAGCAACACGGAAATCGCCGAAATCGTAACCGGCAGAGATACGTGGGCTAAAGCCTTTAACCGATTCACTTACATCATCATATTTTCCCTTTACAGTAGCATGACCGGCATCAGCTTGAACATAAAAACCTTTGGTTGCATCAGCCAATGCGAATGTAGGCAGGGAAAGAGCAATCAGTGTTACCAGAACTTTTTTCATTGTTTTGTCCTTAATGTAGGATTAGGAGTAGTGAATAATCGCTGGGGTTGGTCGTTCCCAACAATTATTCTGATTGTATTTTCTTGTCGTAAATTAAGCAAATCTAAAAATGTTTTAACTGTTGTAAAAAAGCACTTATAAAAAACACTGTAACAAGTCGTTTAAGAACAAACGGCCTTGCTCGGTCGGGCGGAACACGGTCGGGTCTGATTCAAGCAGGCCTTTTTGTCTGGCGGTTTCGATTTGTGCCATGATTTTTGCAGTGGGTACGCCGGTACGTTCCTGCAGCATTGAGGCAGGTACGCCGTTGGTTAGACGTAGGGCGTTCATCATGAACTCGAATGGAAGGTCTTCGGCAGCAACGGTTTTGCGTTCGACTGCTTCATGCGGATTGCTCTGCATGGAGGCAAGATAGTCGTTGGGATGGCGACGGCGGACAGTTCGCTCGATACGGTCGGGATAGGAAATTTTGCCATGCGCACCCGCGCCTATACCCAAGTAATCGCCAAACTGCCAATAGTTCAAATTATGGCGGCACTGCATATTAGTTTTTGCAAAAGCCGATGTTTCATAGTGGATAAAGCCTGCGCCTTCCAATTTGCCATGTACGGTATCTTCAATATCCAATGCTGCTTCATCTTGCGGCAAACCTTTTGGCGGTGTATGACCGAAAGGCGTGTTCGGCTCCATGGTCAGATGATATGCGCTGATATGAGATACGCCTGTTGCGATAGCGGTTTGCACATCGTTTAAGGCCGTCTGAACCGTTTGGTTTGGCAGGGCGTACATCAAATCGATATTGACTTTGTCAAATAATTTCAATGCAGTATCAATGGCTGTCAAGGCTTCTTTACCATTGTGAACGCGTCCCAATCGATTCAGCATATCGTCGTTAAAACTTTGTACGCCGATAGACAGGCGCGTAATGCCTGCGTCTTTAAATCCTTGAAACTTCTCAATTTCAAATGTGCCCGGATTGGCTTCCAAAGTAATTTCCGCTTCGGGTTGCAAACGCACTAATGAACGCACACCGCTTAACAAGCGGTCAATTGATTCCGCCTGAAACAGGCTGGGTGTCCCGCCGCCGAAAAATATGGTTTCCACCGGTCTGCCCCAAATATTGGGCAATTCAAGCTGCAAGTCGGTTAATAGGGCATCGATATAGGCTTCTTCCGGCAGGCCGTTTTTCAGGCTGTGGGAATTAAAGTCGCAATATGGACATTTTTTGATGCACCAAGGAATGTGGATATAGAGTGATAAAGGAGGTAGGGCGGTTAGTTGGCCGGGGTGTTGGAAGGTGATTTGGGTCATGGTATGTGTTGGGGTTTAAGGCCGTCTGAAATTTTTAGGCCGTTATTTTAACTGAAATGTCGGCTGGGAAAGTAATCAGTAGGAAATTTGCAAAGTCTAAGCGCTCAAAAAGACTTCAATTTCTTCTTCTGATAATTTGGAATTGCAGACGGATTTTATTTTGTCTTGTGAGATTTTGAGTAATGCGGGAACAGTTTTGATGCCGTATTGTTCACGAAAAATTTTTAAAGCTGCTTTGTTGCTGCTGTCAGTAAAGTGGATGGTAAGCTGCTTGTTTATGGAAACAGTAGACAGTTTTGCAACAAAACGGCGACAGTATGAACAACTTGGTTTTCCTAGAAAGACGATAGCAGTTTCTTGACTGTCAATAAGTTGAAGAAGTCTGTCGGGTGTGGTTGTAATAAAGGCAGAGACGTGTTTTGCAAAGACTGCCAATTCTTCAGGCGAGGGTTTGGGCATGGGAATGAATGTGAGGTAGGCCGTCAGAAGGCTTCAGACGGCCTGTTATCAATTTTATAAGGACTCGATTTTTCTTAACAATTCACGCAATGCTTGGGCGCGGTGGCTTTCAGCATTTTTGATTTCAGGATCAAGCTCGGCGGCGGTGCAACCGTGTTCGGCCAGATAGAAATGTGGATCGTAGCCGAAGCCGTTTGTGCCGGCTGCCTCTGCCTGCCATTGTCCGCGCCAGATGCCTTCTGCGATGATGGGCTGCGGGTCGTTTTCGTGGCGGACGAGGATGAGCACGCAGACGTAGTAGCAGCTTTTATCGTCTTTATCGGCAAGATCGGCGGACAGTTTGGCATTGTTTGCGGTATCGGATTTGGGGTTTTCGCCTGCATAACGTGCGGAGAAAATGCCGGGTGCGCCGTTTAAGGCGTTGGTACAGATGCCGGAATCGTCGGCAAGTGCCGGTAAGCCGCTGTATTTGGCGGCATGGCGTGCTTTAGCCAGGGCATTTTCAATAAAGGTATGGTACGGCTCGGGACATTCGGGCGTATTGAACTGAGATTGCGGCAGGACTTCAATGTTTAAGTCGGCAAAAAGGCGGGAAAATTCTTTGAGTTTGCCTGCGTTGCCACTGGCAAGGACGATTTTTTCAAACATGGTTTTTCCTTAATGGGTTTCGGTTTGTTGCATATGAGCCATTTGTGCGCGTGCTTTGTGGCGGATGTAAAGGGCAAGGCTGCCGATTTGGGCAAAAACGGCGGCAAAGGCAAACAGAAAGGCGGCAACGGCAAATTGTTTGCTGTGAATGCTTAGAAGATAAGCGCCCAACAGAATCAGGACGATAAACATCAGGGTAAACAGGGCAGTCAGGAGCAGATAGGCTTTTTGTCGGGTCATGGCAGCTTGGGTAAGGGGAAAATGTTTTGATTATAACGTCAGATTGAGAATTTGAAACCATGCCGGCCTTCGTTAAAAAGGCCGTCTGAATATTTCAGACGGCCTTGAGTTGAATAACGGATTAACGCAATTCTGTGTGCAGGCGGCTCAACAATGTGGAGGCATCGCTGCCTTTGTATGGGCTGCCGTCTTTGTTCAACAGATGGAGGCGTGCGCCATTGTTGATTGGCTCAACATAAACGATGATTTCAGGATAAGTTTTTGGTGCTTCTGCTTTGCCTTTGCCAAATACGCGTTTGAACAGGCCGGGTTTTTTATTGGCAACTGCTTCGCCTTCGGTTGGGGCTTGTTGAACCAAGAAAGCGCGGCGTTCGGCATTTTGACCGATAACAGTCAGGC
>CAUSHT010000143.1:0-4014 GCA_963531275.1 uncultured Neisseria sp. | reverse complement strand
AGATTACGAGCGGATACAGGCGTGGTTACGCCAGCGTTATGAGGGTAAGGTAGTGCGCATATTACAAACGCACAAGTCTCAGACAGATAAACCGTCTAACGAATAATCGCCTTCAGACTTTATCCATTTCCGAGAAATCATTGATTGTTCCTAGTACACCAAATCCGCCTCAAACACGCCTCTCAAGGCGTTGGAGAGGCGGATTTTTTCTGCGCGTTCGAGCATGTCGCGGGTGATGTGTGTTTCGATGATGGTGTCCGCGCCCAAGTAGGTTTGCAACTGCTGCAACACGGCTTGGCGCATGATGCCGTTGAGGATATCCAAATCCAGAGACGGGGTGAGACGGGTGTTTTTGTGCATGTTCATGTTTCAGTATTCTCCTGGAAATACTGTAAACAACGCTACTAGTTTCTACAGCATCGAGTTGATAACATTCGCCCACACCGGCAAGGTTTTCTACGCCAAGGACGAGTTTGAGTTTCTCAAAGTCGATTTAGTCTTCGCAAAAGACTTCGGGAAAGATTTGTTTGAGTTTTAATATATTGTTTTGTTTGAAATTATTTTCTAAATCGTGTATAATTTTTCGGTTCGGTTGCCATAATTGCGTCTTCCATCAATGATCACTTACAAAGTGTCCATTTTATCGGGATATGTTGAAAGTTAAAAGAAAAGAAGGCCGTCTGAAAAACTTTAATATTCGTTTTTCAGACGGCCTTCTTTTCACTTGCCGAAACAAGAGTATTTTGTTTCTCAACTTTACAAAACGGTCAGTCCTGCTGCTTGCTTCTACCCCAAAAACTCTTTCAAAAACAGCAATACGCAGGTAAGTTCGTCGGCGGATTCGCGTTGCGTGCCGTTGCCGGTATGGCCGCCGCCGTCCGGAGCGTAGAGCCAAGATTGCGGCGAGGTTTCGCGTAGTTTGGCATAGAACTTGAGCGCGTGGGCGGGATGGACTCGGTCGTCGCTGAGGCTGGTGGTGATGAGCGCTGGCGGATAATTGATGCCGTCTGAAAGATTGTGATACGGCGACAATTCGCCCAGCCAGCGTTTGCAGACTTCGTATTTCTGCGGGTTGCCGTATTCGTCCGTCCAGCTTGCGCCGGCGGAGAGCAGCGGATAGCGGATCATGTCGGTCAGCGGCACTTCGCACACCAGCGCGCCTATACTTTGCGGTTCGCGCACGAAGGCGGCGGCGGTAATCAGGCCGCCGTTGCTGCCGCCCTGCAAACCGATGTGTTTGGGCGAACTCATGCCGCGTTCGGACAAATCGCGCACGACGGCAAGCAAATCGTCGACGCTTTTGTGTTTGCTGATTCCCTGCGCCGCCTGATGCCAGCGCGGGCCGAACTCGCCGCCGCCGCGTATGTTCGCCAACACGAAGGCGTTGCCCTCTTCCAGCCAGTATTTGCCGATGCTGCCCAGATAGTGCGGCAGCTCGGGCACGCCGAAACCGCCGTAGGCATAAACCAGCGTCGGCGTATCGGGCGCAGCGTTTTTGCCGACATGGAAATAAGGGATGCGTTCGCCGTCGGACGACACCGCCCAAAACTGCCGCACTTCGATGCCGTCTGAAACAAACTGCTGCGGCTGGCGGCGCATGACGGTCAGTTCCATCACGTTTAAATCCAGCGCAAACAGCGTCAGCGGCGTAGTGAAATCGCTGGCGGCAAGGTAAACCACGTCGCCGCCCCAAGGCTGGTCGGTCATTTCCAGCGCGCCCGAAGGCAGGCGCGGCAGTTCGGCTTCCTGCCATTTGCCGTCGGCAAACCGCCACGCTTTCAGACGGCCTTGCACGTTTTCCAAAAGGCTCGCCACCACAAAACGCTTGGTCGTTTCCACGCTTTCCAATGCCTGCGTTTCATCGGGCGCAAACAAAAGCTGCGCCGCCCCGAGTTCGCCCCGATTCAGCTTCACCGCCACCAGCGCGCCGCTCGGATAGCTTTGGTTCGCGCGATTCCAGTCCTTGCGCAGCGTCAGCAAAAGATGTCCCGCCAGATAGCCGACCACGTCGCAATCGGCGGGCAGGTTCAACGGTTTCGCCTCGCCTTCAGACGACACCTGCAAATACGTCTTGGTGTAAAAACCGTCAGACGCTTCAATCAAATCAATCGGCGAACCCTGCGGATCGAGATAACGCCACGCGTTCACCATCATCGCGCCTTTATCGATTTGGTACACCGGCAGGCTTTCCTCGAAACTCTTGCCGCGCTCCACC
Source organism: uncultured Neisseria sp. (assembly GCA_963531275.1). Lineage (GTDB taxonomy): Bacteria > Pseudomonadota > Gammaproteobacteria > Burkholderiales > Neisseriaceae > Neisseria. The sequence continues at coordinate 1,799 of CAUSHT010000143.1, read as the reverse complement.
AGCCACACCTCGCGCGGATAGCCCGATTCGGTCAACTGCCGTTCATCCCAAGCCGGACACACCCACACGCTGTTTTCATCGCGCCACGACACATGGTTTTTCCCCGCCGGAAAATGAAAACCGCCTTCGACCAACTCCCCTGCTTCCAAATCCACTTCCAGCGTGTACGCCGTATCGCCGCCCGATTTGCTCAGTGTTAACAACGCGCGGTTGGGCTTTTCCACCAAGTGCGACACGCCGCCCAAATACACATCGTCGCCGAGCAACTCGTCGAAATCCGCCACTGAAAACAGGATTTTCCACTCAGGATAGCCGGAACGGTACGTCGCCGCGGTACACACGCGGTACACGCCCTTCGGATATTCCGCGTCCTGATGGAAATGGTACATCCGCGCGCGGTGTTCCTGACAAAACGGAATCTGCCGCGTGTCCTGCAACTGCGCCAAAATGCCGTCAGACAATTCGCGCGCCTTGTCGTTTTCTAAAAAACGGGCGCGCGTTTCAGCATGCGCCGCGGCGGCGAAATTTTGTGTTTCGGGAGATTCGAGGTTTTCAAAATGGAGATAGGAATCGGGGTAAGATTTCATAGGAAAAGGCCGTCTGAAAGATTGGGAAACGGAATTATAACGGCAAAATCAAAAAAGGCCGTCTGAAACCTGCATTTCAGACGGCCTGAGACATTATTCAACTCAACGTTCGTATATTTTCCACAAACCTTCCTGCAAACCAAACGCAGGCTCGCCGTCTTGCGGCTGGGTGCGGATGTAGCTGCCGTCAGGTTGCATCAGCCAAGCCTGGGTATTGTCTTCCAAAGCCATTTCCAAACCTTCGCGAATCACGCGTTCTTTGAGTTCGGGCGTGGTAATCGGCGTGGCGACTTCAATACGGCGGAAGAAGTTACGACCCATCCAGTCGGCACTGGAGATAAAGGTATCGTCTGCGCCGTTGTTATGGAAGCAATACACGCGCGAGTGTTCGAGTTGGCGGCCGATAATGGAGCGGACGCGGATGTTTTCGGACAAGCCTTTGACACCCGGGCGCAAAGTACACATACCGCGCACAATCAGGTCGATTTGTACGCCTGCCGCGCTGGCTTGATACAGCGCATCAATTACGCTCGGCTCGATGAGGGAATTCATCTTGGCAGTAATCCGCGCTGGCTTGCCTGCTTTGGCGTGTTCGGTTTCCTGCTTGATGCGGTCGATGACCATTTTGTGCAGGGTAAACGGGCTTTGATAGAGCTTGTTCAGACGGCCCGGCTTGCCCAAGCCTGTGATTTCCATAAACAAAGTGTTCACATCGGCAGTGATTTGGTCGTCAGCGGTGATGATGCCGAAGTCGGTGTAGATGCGCGATGTGCCTTGGTGGTAGTTGCCGGTACCGAGGTGGGCATAACGCTTGAGCACGCCGTCTTCGCGACGGATAACCAAAGCCATTTTGGCATGGACTTTGTAGCCGAATACGCCGTACACAACGTGTGCGCCTGCCTCTTCCAGCTGCTTCGCCCAATTGACGTTGTTGGCTTCGTCAAAACGCGCCATCAGTTCGACCACGACGGTAACTTGTTTGCCCGCCAGCGCTGCCTTCATCAATGCGCGCACAAGCTCGGAATTGCTGCCGGTGCGGTAGATGGTCATTTTGACGGCCAATACATCCGGATCGGCCGCAGCCTCGCGTATCATTTGGACAACCGGATCGAAAGACTGATACGGGTGGTGCAGTAAAATCGGCGACTGTTTGACCAGTTTGAACACGGAGCCGTTTTTGCGCAAGGCTTTCAGACGGCCTGCATTGCGCGG
>CAUSHT010000142.1:0-4028 GCA_963531275.1 uncultured Neisseria sp. | reverse complement strand
ACCAGCAACGAATTGGCCATGTTGTAACGCGCATCGCCGACATAGGCAAACGCAACTTGGTTCAAAGGCTTGCCACTATGCTCGCGCATTGTCAGCGCATCGGCAAGCATTTGGGTCGGGTGGAACTCGTTGGTCAGACCGTTGAACACAGGCACGCCTGCATACTTAGCCAGCTCTTCCACCACATCCTGCCCAAAGCCGCGATACTCGATACCGTCAAACATCCGCCCTAAAACACGCGCCGTATCCTTAATGCTTTCTTTATGCCCGATTTGGCTGGCAGAAGGCTCCAGATAAGTTACCCCTGCCCCTTGGTCGCGTGCGGCCACTTCAAACGCGCAACGGGTGCGGGTCGATGTTTTCTCAAAAATCAGGGCAATATTTTTCCCCTTCATCCGCTGCACCTCGTTTCCTGCTTTTTTAGCGGCTTTCAATTCGGCGGCAAGGTCGAGGTAGGCGGTGATTTCTTCGGGCGTGAAGTCCAAAAGTTTCAGAAAATGGCGGTTTTTCAGGCTCATGTCGTATTTCTCTTTTCTAGCGTGGGCGTTGCCCAACATTTTTCTCCGTGCAGATTTTGCCGGACTTCCCCGACCTTCTGCTGCTCAATTTTTCAGAATGCGAAGCCTACCCGTAGCGCGGCCTCTTATCCTCTATCAAAACTCAAAACAAGGCCGTCTGAACCTCGCCGCGCTCCAAAGCAAGCAACGATTGTTTGCGGTTCAAACCGCCTGCGTAACCGGTCAACTTGCCGTCACTGCCGATGACACGGTGGCAGGGAATCAGGATGGACACCTTGTTCTGCCCGTTTGCAGCGGCAACGGCGCGAATGGCTTTAGGATTACCCAACTGCTGCGCCTGCTCCTTGTAGCTGCGCGTTTCGCCGTAAGGAATAGTCAGCAACGCATTCCATACCTGCTGCTGAAAGGCCGTGCCTATCGTTTCCAAAGGCGTCGCAAAAACTTTCAGACGGCCTTGGAAGTATAAATCCAATTCTTGGCGCAAAAGTTGCGTTTGCTCATTTTCTTGGAAAATAAACTGTCCGTGCAAAGCTTTTTGGACAGCCGTGATTTCCTGCCCTAGCTGTTTCTGACCGACAAATTCCAGCAGACACAAACCCTTACTGCCGAACACCGCCAACATCTCGCCCAAAGGCGTGGCAAGCGCGGCTGCAGTCAGTTCGTTCGGACTATTCGGATAACGCGTTTCCAACAGTCGGATGGTTCGGCGGATACGGACATATTCTTCAGGGGCGCAACCGATACTGTCGATAAAATCCTGCTCAAACTGCTTGGCTTCGTGTTCCGTAAGACGCTCGTGCAACAAGGTTTCGAGGTCTGTGGAAAAATCGGTTTCCAGCCGCTCGCGGATTTCATTCCACTTTGATGGAAGCTCGTTTAAAGAAGGCAGAGTAATCATCTACATTTACTCCCGATAATCAACAAACCCCAAACGATTACCCGACGGATCAAAAAATTCCACAGCCCATCCGGTACGAATACGGAAAGGTTCACTTAGAAAACGGATATTTCTACCCTGTAACGCCGCATACTTCGCCTGCACATCATCCACTTCAATCCACACAGCAGGTGTCATATTGGGAAATTTATTCCGCTCTTTGAGAATGATGGCAGCTTCTTCTTCACCCACCCGAAAAGCAACCATGCCACTTTCGGAAAAGTCAAATTTAACGGGCAAATCCAGTACATCTTGGTAAAAACGGCAACTAGTAGCCAGATCATCTGTAGGAAAGAAAAAATTATCGTACTTCATCATTATTTCTCCTTATCAACGAGTTGGTATCACAATATCACTTAAGAAAATTGAATGGAATGCCCTATCAATAAAAAGACTTAATAAAAATCTACCTTCCTGAAAATGTGTCCCCGTATCCATTGCCATTCTTATTATGATAAAGAATTGATTGAACCGTCGTAGGATGTTCCTTAAGGTATTGCCTCAATATATGCCGATTTTGGCGGAGTAATACCCTTTCTGTCGTTTTCAGACGGCCTTTTCACTTCAACAAGCGTTTCAACATACCTTCATACACTGCCGACAGCTTCGGAATATCTTCCAAACGTACGTTTTCGTTGATTTGGTGGATGGTCGCGTTGGACGGGCCTAATTCGATGAGTTCTTTGGCAATGGCCTTGATGAAGCGTCCGTCCGAAGTACCGCCGGTAGTGGACAATTCGGCCTCAACGCCACAAATCTCGGCAATGGCTTCGCGTGCCACGTCGGTCAGTTTGCCCGCGTGGGTTAGGAAAGGTTGGCCTGAACAAGACCACTGCAAATCGTATTGCACGCCGTGTTTGTCCAAAATGGCGTGGACGCGTTGTTTCAGCCCTTCTTCGGTGGACTCGGTAGAAAAGCGGAAATTGAATTTGACGTTCAGCTCGCCCGGAATAACGTTGGTCGCGCCTGTGCCGCCGTTAATATTGGAAATTTGGAAACTGGTCGGCGGGAAGTATTCGTTGCCCTCGTCCCAAACTTCCTGCGTCAGCTCCAGCAAGACCGGGGCAAAAGTATGCACGGGATTGGTGGCCAAATGCGGATAGGCAATATGGCCTTGCTTGCCTTTAACAGTCAGGTTGCCCGACAACGAGCCACGTCGGCCGTTTTTCAACATATCGCCCAATTTATCCACGGCAGTCGGTTCGCCGACGATGCAGTAATCAATCAACTCGCCGCGCGCTTTCAACACATCGACGACTTTGGTCGTACCGTCCAGCGCATCGCCCTCTTCGTCCGAAGTAATCAGGAGCGCGATACTGCCTTGGTGGTCTGGGTGCTCGGCAACGAAACGCTCACAGGCGGTAACGAAACAGGCAATGCTGGTTTTCATATCTGCCGTACCGCGACCATACAGACGGCCTTCACGCTCGGTCGGTTCAAACGGAGGCGAATCCCATTTTTCAATAGGGCCTGTCGGCACGACGTCGGTATGTCCGGCAAAGCAGAACACCGGAGCCTGCGTACCGCGTCGCAACCAAACATTTTGGGTGTCGCCAAAATGAAGCTCTTCTACGGCAAAACCGATTTTTTGCAGGCGTTCGGCCAGCAGTTGTTGGCAGTTTTGGTCATCCGGCGTAACGGACGGACGGGAAATCAGCTCTTTGGCAAGCTCTAAGGATTGAGTTTCGGTCATATTTGTTCACTTTGAGAAACAGGCCGTCTGAAACGTTCTGAATGTGATTTTCAGACGGCCTTGAGTTTATTATGGGCAATTTGTCTTTCTACGTCCTGAGTTATTTTCCATGACAAGCTTCATAAAGCGGCAGTAATTCTTCCACTGTTTCCACTATCCATTTCACGACATCCTGCTTGCCTAAATCATCGCGTTCGATGTGTTTCCCGATGCAGAAAAAATCTTTGTCGTCTCGAAGCTTTCTATCGCCGTCGCTTTGTTGGGCAACGGTACGATAATCGTCATATTCGCTTTCCGCACCGTGCCACATATCGAATGAGGCGTATTTTTCAGTATCAAAATTATCCAGCCAGCGGTTGTAATCAGGCAGCGCAATGGGGGAAACATCGGCTTTATAGCAATGCCAGTCCAAGCTGACGCTCAAACGGCGGCGATTCAGCAAAATCGATAAAATCGCTGCGGAATTTTTATATTGTTCGTATTTGAAATACGCAAAGAAATGAGCACGTACCTGCCAGCCGTTACACCAGCGTTCGATATGCGGCGGCGCAAACGGCGCACCCAATTCGGCGGCAACCTGCTGGATCAACTGCTGCCATACCTGCCAGTTTTCTTTATAGTCGGCCTTAATTTGCGGAATGCTTTCAGGCTGGTATTTTTTAAGCTGTGAAAATTGGAAAAAGGGAATATTGAACAAATCGCAACTTTTTGGGGTCAGCATAATATATCCTTGAGACGATTGTTTCAGACGGCCTTATTTGCGGCGGCGTGCAGCCATAATTTCGCCGATTTCGGTCAGTTTTTCTTTGGGGATAAAGGTTTTGCCCATATCAAACAGCGGCTCTTCAATCGCCAGATGAACATCATATCCTGCGACAAA
>CAUSHT010000141.1:0-4074 GCA_963531275.1 uncultured Neisseria sp. | reverse complement strand
AATCTCGTCCCCATCATGCCGACCAACAGGCCTTCAGAGAACCAGTTACCTTAAATCTCGTTTCCTGCCAAGTAACCCGACAGAAAACCAGTCAATGTAGAATGACGTTGCGGTAGCTTGCGCTACACAGCCCATTGACCAACTGCTGCAACGGCAGGCCTTAAGCGGCCAGTGCGTAAGTTTCGTCGTTTGCGACTATTTAAATTCAGTGTTTTACGGGAAATCTGAGACCCCGGTATGCCCGCATCTGCTTTGCAACCCCCGTCGAAACCAAGATCGCCCCCAGATAGGAAAAGTCGATTATACGCATGTCAGCGTGCTTTGCCAAGTTGCCGATTGATTGAAAAGGCCGTCTGAACAGCAGTTTGCTTTTTCAGACGGCCTGTTTGGCTTAGGTTTATTGATGGTAGTTTTGCAAGAAGCGTTTGAGTTTGTCCATGGCTTCTTCGATTTGATGAACGGGCGGCAGGGTAACGATACGGAAGTGGTCGGGGCGTATCCAGTTGAAGCCTGTGCCTTGGACGAACAAGACTTTTTCACGCACGAGCAAGTCGTAGACGAATTTCATGTCGTCATGAATGCCGTACATTTCGGTATCGATTTTTGGGAACATATACATCGCGCCCATTGGTTTGACGCAGGAAACACCGGGGATTTGGTTGATCAGTTCCCATGCCTTATTGCGTTGTTCCAGCAGGCGGCCGCCGGGCAGGATAAACTCGTTGATGCTTTGATAGCCGCCCAAGGCCGTCTGAATGGCATGTTGCATCGGCGTATTGGCACACAGACGCATAGAGGAGAGCATATCGAGACCTTCGATATAGCCCTTGGCATGATGTTTCGGGCCGTTGAGCACCATCCAGCCTTGGCGGAAACCGGCCACGCGGTAGGCTTTGGAGAGGCCGTTAAAGGTAATGGTCAGCAAGTCAGGGGCGAGGGCGGCAATGTGATGATGTACGGCACCATCATAGAGAATTTTGTCGTAAATTTCGTCAGCAAAAATAATCAGACCGTGTTTACGCGCTAATTCGGCGATTTCCAGTAGGATTTCTTTGCTGTACACCGCGCCGGTAGGGTTGTTAGGGTTGATGACGACGATAGCTTTGGTTTTCGGCGTAATTTTGGCTTCTATATCGGCCAGATTCGGGAACCAGTCGTTTTCTTCGTCACACAAATAATGACGCACATTGCCGCCGGCCAGTGTTGCGGCAGCGGTCCACAGTGGATAGTCAGGCGCAGGAATCAGGATTTCATCGCCGTCGTTGAGCAATGCCTGCATGGACATGGTAATCAACTCGGAGACGCCGTTGCCGATGTAAACGTCGTTGACGGTAACGTCGAGCAAGCCTTTGGTTTGATAGTAATGAACGATGGCTTTGCGTGCGGAATAAAGGCCTTTGGAGTCGCAATAGCCCTGCGCGGTCGGCAGGTTGCGGATCACGTCAACCAAAATTTCATCAGGCGCTTCAAAGCCGAACGGGGCAGGGTTGCCGATATTGAGCTTGAGGATTTTGTTGCCTTCTTCTTCCAGTTGCAGGGCTTTTTTATGAACCGGGCCGCGGATGTCGTAGCAAACGTGATCCAGCTTGGACGATTTGGGAAATTTCTCCATGATGTGTGTTCCGTAAAATTGTTAATAATGGGGGTAAATGTACTCTTTTTGTGGGTAAATTAAAAGGGTTTCAGACGGCCAAGGCTTACTTATTGCGTGCTTCCGCACGGCGAACCGTCACGCTTTTGCCGCCTATGCCCCAGTTGTCCATATCGATTTCGTCAATGACGACGACGGTTGTCTCAGGATTTTTGTTGAGAACGCGTGAGAGTAATTCGGTTACGCCGCGGATTAATTCGGCTTTTTGCTCTGCATTCGGGGCTTCGCTGCCGCCGGTTACTTTGATGTTGACGTAAGGCATGGCTGTTTCCTTTTAAAATAGCGTTCATATGTTATCTTATTTTTATCAGGCCGTCTGAAATTTAATTGCAGGATTTTTCATTGTTCATGACTGCTTTTACAAAGAATTAAGTTTTTTGGAATAGATTGTTTTTACAATGCGGTTTTATTTTGGATGGATATTGTCATGAACCGTTTTCTTCAGACTTTGATTGTGGCCGCACCGATGGTGATTGCCGCGCCTTATGTGGCGGCGGAAACGCATCCTGCGCAAAAGCAGATGCAGCAGAACATTGATACCGTGTTGAAAATTGCACGCAATACATCTTTGACAGAAGCGCAACGAGTGAAACAGGTTGAGCAGTATGCCAACCGTTATTTGGATTATGAGCGTATTTCGGCTTTGGCTGTCGGCGCGCCATGGCGTGAATTTTCTGCCAAACAGAAAGCTGATTTTATCCGTGCATTCAAAGATATGGTGATTGCGATGTACTCGCATTCTGCACTGATTGGTGCGGCGGATGCAAATGTGCGCCTGTTGCCGAAGATGACGGCAAACGGCAATAAGTTTGACGTTTTCTCGGAAATTCAGACCAAAAAAGGCACCAAGTATGAAGTGGCCTACCAGCTTTACCAAAGCGGCGGTGCGTATAAGATTTACAACATCCGCGTGGACGGTACCAGCTTGGTAACGGTATACCGCAACCAATTTGGTGAGCTGATTAAGAGCAAAGGCATTGACGGTACGATTGCGACTGTCGAAGCCAAGGGCTTGAAGAAACAATAAGGCAGATTAAGAAAAAGGCCGTCTGAATATTCAGACGGCCTTTTTGTTTTACGGGCTGATTAAGCACGTTTGCGGAATTCACCGGTACGGGTATCGATTTCGACTTTGTCGCCGTTTTCGATGTAAGACATCACTTGGATTTCAGTGCCGCCGACCAGACGTGCGGTTTTCATCACTTTACCGGAGGTATCGCCTTTAACGGCAGGCTCGGTGTATTCAACTTCGCGAACGATGATGGTAGGCAATTCTACGGAGATTGGGTTGCCTTCGTAGAAAGTTACTTCGCATACGTCTTCCATGCCGTCAACGATGAATTTCAACGCGTCGCCGATGTTGTCGGCTTCGATTTCGTATTGGTTGAATTCTTCGTCCATGAAGACGTACATTGGGTCGGCAAAGTAGCTGTAAGTACAGTTTTTGCGGGCCAAAATCACGACGTCGAATTTGTCGTCGGCTTTGTAAATGGTTTCAGAAGCGGCACCGGTCAGCAGGTTTTTCAGTTTCATGCTGACTTTGGCGGAAGAGCGACCGCCTTTGATGTATTCGGTTTTTTGAACAACCATAGGGTCGTTGCCGACCATGAATACGTTGCCGGCGCGCAGTTCTTGTGCTGTTTTCATTGTAGTTTTCCAATCAAATCGGTTGTAATAAAACGCGCTATTTTAGCGTATTTTTTTGTGCTTTGAAATAAAGGCGGCAAGTTTTTCAACGGCACTTTTTTGGGCAAAAAGTCTGTCCCGCCATTTTGCCGCGCTTTGCCGCCATTCGTTTTGGTGTGCCGTCAGGGTTTGCCATGCCTGTAGGCGTTGGCTGTCGCTGAGTGCTTCGCCGTTGTTGAGTTCGTCGGAAAGGAGGCGGTGTGCCGTGGCGACAACATCCGGATAAACTTGATGCGCTTTGTCCCAAAAAGCGTGCAGCTTGTCGAGATGGATATTTTCTTCTTGCGGATAGATGTGCCAAAAGAAAGGTTTTCCGGCGAGTTGGGCGCGAACAAAGCTGTCTTCGCCGCGTATGACGGCGCCGTCGACAAGGTTGAGCAGTTTGTCGAAATCCTGTTGGGCAACGAAAGGGATTTTGATCAAGGTAACGTGTCCGCTCTGATACACATCGCCGTCTTCAAGCAGGGCGTTTTGCGGCACTAGGCCGCTGTTTTTCAGGCTGGCGATGATTTGTGTACCTGCAAGCAGCAGGGTAATGGGTTGACCGGCCTGTTGCCACATAGTCAGCCATTTTGCCCAAATATCGCTTTGATAGCCGAAAAGCAGCCACTCGGATGCGTTTTTTGTGGGAAGTTTGAGTTGTCGGCGTAAGGCTTCCGTATCAAATCCGGCAGATTCGGCGTAATCGCGTTCGCGCAGCAGGCCGCCGCTTTTTTCGCTGAAACCCATAAACCAAA
>CAUSHT010000140.1:0-4107 GCA_963531275.1 uncultured Neisseria sp. | reverse complement strand
CGGCACGAAAAAACACCAGCCTCCTCAATGCCTACCTGTCCGCAGGCTGCATTTCACCGCGCCTGCTGGCCGCCGAAGGCTTGGCAAACCGACATTTCGAGTGGCTGGACAAGCTTATTTTCCGCGACTACTGCTACCAGCTCGCCTACCACCGCCGCCTGCCCGAAACAACCGATGCTGCCCCTGTACGCGAATACTGGCGACACGGCCAAACCGGCGTACCCATCATCGATGCCTCCATCCGCGGCCTCGAAGCCACCGGCCACTTACACCCCGTTCTCCAGCAACTGTGCGCCCACTATTTCTGCCATGCCCTCAACTTCGACCCCAACCAAGGCATCGCGTGGACAGCCTCCGTCCAAACCGGCACCGATCCCGCGCTCAACCAAGCCAACTGGCACCTCACCGCACAAGATACGGCCACCGTCCGCTATGCCCACCGTTCGCATCAAATCGATCCCGACGGCAGCTACATCCGCAGTTACGTCCCCGAATTGGCGCACCTGCCGTCTACCCTCATCCACACGCCGTGGGCCGCCGCCGATGACATCGACACACACGGCTACCCCTTTCCCAAGGCCGTCTGAAACCTGCGTTCACACCAAAAAACCACACTAAAATACAGCTGAAAAACGTTCAAACAAAATATTTTGGTTTCAGACGGCCAAACAGATTGAATAGCCAAGATTTACACGGTAAACTTACGTCATTAAAAAATTTTATTATTTCATGACAATGAAACCCGCATTCGACATAAAAACGTCACGTTTGGACGTCTTATCCATCCATCTGCACACCGCAGATTTAACCGAATTGGAAGAATTCCTGCGCCAACTGGCAGGCCAATCCCAAGATGAATTCGTTCCCTTCATTTTAGACGTACAAGATTTCGACCATCCCGAATCCATCGATTTGGGTGGCATGATTTCCCTGTTTGCCCGTTACGGCATGCAAATTTTAGGGCTGCACCATACCAGCGACACATGGGCGGCAGCGGCGGCGCGTTACCACTTGGTCTTCAAACAAGGCAACTCCACCCAAGCAGCCGACACACAGGCAGCGCCTGCTCCGCGCCAAGCACCGCAGCCGCAAGACGTACAAGCCACCGTCATCAACAATCCGACCGTATTGGTCAGCACGCCCGTTCGTACCGGCCAGCAGGTTTACGCTGAAAACGGCGACCTCATCGTTACCGGCATCGTCAGCCAAGGTGCGGAACTCATCGCCGACGGCAACATCCATATTTACGCCCCCATGCGCGGCAGAGCGTTGGCCGGTGCAAAAGGCAATACCAACGCGCGCATCTTTATTCATTCCATGCAGGCCGAATTAGTCTCCGTTGCCGGTATCTACCGCAACTTCGAGCAAGACCTGCCCGAGCATCTGCACAAAAAACCCGTACAAGTATCATTGCAAGACAACCGACTGGTTATCAGCGCAATCGACGCCGAATAAACATCAGTACTTAAAAAGGAAATATCGTGTCCAAAATCATCGTAGTAACTTCAGGTAAAGGCGGCGTAGGTAAGACCACTACCAGCGCCAGCATCGCAACCGGCCTGGCCCTGCGCGGCCACAAAACCGCCGTGATCGACTTCGACGTCGGTTTGCGCAACCTTGATCTGATTATGGGTGTGGAACGCCGCGTCGTATACGACCTCATCAACGTTATCCACGGCGAAGCAACTCTCAACCAAGCCCTGATTAAAGACAAAAACTGCGAAAACCTCTACATCCTGCCTGCATCGCAAACCCGCGATAAAGATGCACTGACCCGCGAAGGCGTGGACAACGTGATGAAAGAGTTGGCCAGCGAAAAAATGGGCTTCGAATTCATCATCTGCGACTCCCCTGCCGGTATCGAACATGGTGCACTGATGGCGCTCTACTTTGCCGACGAAGCCATCATTACCACCAACCCGGAAGTATCCAGCGTCCGCGATTCCGACCGTATCTTGGGCATTTTGCAAAGCAAATCCCGCAAAGCAGAACAAGGCGGCACTGTTAAAGAGCACCTGCTGATTACCCGCTACTCCCCTGAGCGCGTAGCCAAAGGCGAAATGCTGTCTGTACAAGACATCTGCGACATCTTGCGTATTCCGTTGATCGGTGTGATTCCTGAATCACAAAACGTTCTGCAAGCTTCCAACGCCGGCGAACCTGTCATCCACCAAGACAATGCCGCAGCAGCAGAAGCCTATAAAGACGTTATCGCCCGCCTATTGGGTGAAAACCGCGAAATGCGTTTCCTCGAAGCTGAGAAGAAAAGCTTCTTAAAACGACTGTTCGGAGGTTAATACATGTCACTGCTCGATATGCTGTTCGGCAGAAAGCCGAAAACCGCCGCAGTCGCGCGCGACCGCCTGCAAATCATCATCGCGCAAGAACGCGCACAAGAAGGCCAAGCTCCGGACTATCTGCCGACCCTGCGTAAAGAGTTGTTGGAAGTCCTGTCCAAATACGTCAACGTATCATTGGACGACATCCGCATCTCCCAAGAGAAACAAGACGGCTTGGACGTTCTTGAGCTGAACATCACCCTGCCGGAACAAAAAAAGGCTTAACACATGACCTTGACCGAATTGCGTTACATCGTAGCCGTCGCACAAGAACGTCACTTCGGACGTGCCGCACGACGCTGCTTTGTCAGCCAGCCCACCCTCTCCATTGCCATCAAAAAGCTGGAGGAAGAGCTGTCGGTATCCCTGTTCGACCGTAGCAGCAACGATATCATCACGACCGAAGCGGGCGAACGCATTGTCGCCCAAGCCCGCCGGGTTCTGGAAGAAGCAGAACTCATCAAGCACCTTGCCAATGAAGAGCAAAACGAATTGGAAGGCGCATTCAAACTCGGCCTGATTTTTACCGTTGCCCCCTACCTTCTGCCCAAGCTCATTATCGCGCTGCGTGAAACCGCACCGAAAATGCCGCTGATGCTGGAAGAGAACTATACCCACATCCTGACCGAGTCGCTCAAACGTGGCGATGTCGATGCAATCGTCGTTGCCGAGCCGTTCCAAGAGCCGGGCATCGTGACCGAGCCTCTGTATGACGAACCTTTCTTCGTCATTGTTCCCCAAGGCCATCACTTTGAAGAACTCGATGCCGTTACGCCTCAGCTTTTGAGCGAAGAACAAGTGTTGCTGCTGTCCGAAGGCAACTGTATGCGCGACCAAGTGTTGGCAAGCTGTTCCGAATTGGCTTCCAAGCAAAAAATCCAGGGCTTGACCAATACCCTACAAGGCAGCTCCATCAACACCATCCGCCACATGGTTGCCAGCGGCCTGGCCATCAGCGTCATGCCGGCTACCGCATTGACCGAAAACGACCACATGCTTTTCAGCATTATCCCGTTTGAAGGCACTGCACCGCACCGCCGTGTCGTTTTGGCTTATCGCCGCAACTTTGTCCGTCCGAAAGCACTGACTGCGTTGCGCACTGCCATTTTGCAATCGCAACTGACCGGTGTAACGTTCGTCAACGAATAAACCTTAAAACAAAAGGCCGTCTGAACATTCAGACGGCCTTTTTATTTTTAATTCAATACCAAATTAATAATGGTGATGGCGGTGAACCTGGCTTCCGATAACGCCACCCAAAGCCGCGCCACCCAAGGTAGAGCCGGTATCGCCACCAATCAAATTACCTGCCACGCCGCCCAACACCGCACCAGCAGCAGTGTTGCGTTGGGTTTGAGTCATATTGGCACACGCGCCCAAAGAAGCGGCCAGCATGATCAAGGTCACAGTTTTTGCAAAAGTTTTCTTCATGGTTTGATTCTCCATCAGGGGTTAAGCCGTATATGGAACAGTATGGCACAACCTTTCATTAATATATTTTCTGATAAGTAAAGACAGATTAAACTAAGATAACGCTCTTGATGAACGGTTAAATGCAAAAACAAACGGCAATTCCAAAAGAATATTTATAAATTTTAATATATTTGGCATAAAATTGCGCATACATCAACCACATTCGGTAGTGATACAATGACGACTTGTCTGAATTACCGGAAACACCCGTCATGAGTATCTACGCACTGGCACACATCATCCACGTTTATTGCGCGATTGCCTTTGTCGGCGGCGTATTTTTCGAAATGCTGGT
>CAUSHT010000139.1:0-4123 GCA_963531275.1 uncultured Neisseria sp. | reverse complement strand
CACGACCCTCTGCTCCCAAAGCAGATGCGCTAACCGGGCTGCGCTACGCCCCGACTGAAGACCTGAACTATACAGACCCTTTCCAACCCGGTCAACACCTACTTTGCTTTATTTTTTCATTTTTTGGTTATCTTATTATTTTTAATCGTTATTTATTTTTATGTTTCGTAATCAGAGCCACTCTTTTGTGTCAGGCCGTCTGAAAAATGCGATAATTTAAACGCAATATTTATCCCTATTGAGGAGGAAAAATCATGGCTGCACAACTTATAGACGGAAAAAAAATCTCCCAGCAACGCATCGAGGCGGTCGCGCAGGCGGTAAAAGCGCGTCAGGAAAAAGGTTTGCACACGCCTTGCTTGGCAGTGGTATTGGTTGGCGACGACCCTGCCAGCGCGGTTTATGTACGCAATAAAAAACTGGCCTGCCAAAAAAGCGGCATCGAATCGCGCTCTTATGAGCTGCCGTCTGAAACCACGCAAGACGATTTGCTGAAACTGGTGGACGAATTAAACGGCGACCCTGCCGTCGACGGTATTTTGGTGCAACTGCCGCTGCCGGCACACATCGACAGCCAAGCGGTTTTGGAGCGTATAGAGCCGCATAAAGATGTGGACGGCTTCCACCCTTACAACGTCGGCCGCCTGGTCGTCAAAATGCCGCTGATGCGCCCTTGCACACCCAAAGGCGTGATGACTTTGTTGGAAGCCTACGGTATCGACCCGAAAGGCAAAAAAGCGGTCGTCGTCGGCGCGTCCAATATTGTCGGCCGCCCGCAAGCGTTGGAATTGCTGCTGTCCCGCGCGACGGTAACCATCTGCCACAGTGCCACGCAAAACCTTGCCGATGAAGTTGCTGCCGCAGATATTTTGGTGGTCGGCGTTGGCATTCCGAATTTCGTCAAAGGTGAATGGGTCAAACCCGGTGCAGTGGTTATCGATGTGGGCATCAACCGCTTGGACGACGGCAGCCTGTGCGGCGACGTGGAGTTTGATGTCGCCAAAGAACGCGCGTCCATGATTACGCCCGTTCCCGGCGGCGTCGGCCCGATGACGATTGCCACTTTGTTGGAAAACACGGTACACGCGGCCTCATTGCACGATTAATCGCTGTCATTAAGTTAGGCCGTCTGAACATGGTTTTTCAGACGGCCTGACCTGTTTTTTTGCTTTTTACCTTATTGGCTTCACATGTCCTTACTCTCTTCCCACACCGACAACCCGACTTTCCGCAACGCTTCCTATATCCTGATGGGCTTGGCTTTGCTGATTGTCTTGCACTACCATTTTCTGCCGCTGCTGCTGTCGGTTATCCTGACCTATATCTTTATTACGCGCACCAACGGCGTGATCCTCAAACTCCGCCGCCGTGTTTTGCCACGCAACACGCGGCTGCATAAATCGCTCAACGCGCACAATATCAACCTGATTTCCACCACGTTGACGCTGGCCATCGTATTCAGCATCATCACGATGATGTCTTTGGGCATTTACCACCTGATACACGGCGGCCATGTCGGCTTCATGCTGGCGAAGCTGGCGGCAATTTTGGAAGACACCAAAAACAGCCAAGACCTGCCTGCGGCCATTCTCAATATGCTGCCCAACAATATGGCCGAAATCAAAGCCTCGGCAATCAAGCTGATTGAAGAATACCGCGCTGCGCTGACCCGTATCAGTAAAAACAGCATCACATCCTTCGTGTACATCCTCATCGGCATCATCATCGGCGCCATGCTCAGTTTCCACCGCCTGAAAATGCGCAAAAACCGCCACAAAATGCCGCTGTTTAAAGCCGAATTGATGCGGCGCATCGTCAATTTTGAAACCAGCTTTGAACGCGTATTCCTCGCCCAAGTCAAAATCTCGCTGATCGACACCTTCCTGACCGGCCTGTACCTCTACTTGGTTTTGCCGCTGTTCGGCGTTGACCTACCGTTTAAAATGACCGTCCTGATCGTCGCCTTTATCGTCGGCCTGATTCCGGTGGCGGGCAACCTGATTTCCAACACCATCATCATTATTTTGAGCCTCGGCGCATCGCTTTACGTCGCACTTGCCTCGTTGGTTTTCCTTGTTGTCATCCATAAACTCGAATATTTCCTCAACGCCAAAATCATCGGCTCGGAAATCGAATCCAGCGCATGGGAATTGCTGGTGGCAATGGTTGTCTTTGAACGCATTTTCGGCATCGGCGGCATCATCGTCGCGCCGGTTTATTACGCCTACCTGAAAAACGAATTGAAACTGAGAAAATTGATTTAATCAGTTGCGTTTATACACATCAAAGGCCGTCTGAAAACGACAATCGGGTTTTCAGACGGCCTTTGCTTTACCTTTTCTTACACTTTACGGCATAATGGCAGCCACGCATTTCTAGAAGAAAGATAAACAATGTCAACTAAAACCCCTTCCCTATTCGGCGGCGCGATGATTATTGCCGGTACGGTTATCGGCGCAGGCATGCTTGCCAACCCGACCGCCACATCCGGCGTATGGTTTACCGGCTCGCTGGCCGTGTTGCTGTACACCTGGTTTTCCATGCTCTCCAGCGGCCTGATGATTTTGGAAGTCAACACCCATTATCCGCACGGCGCCAGCTTCGACACCATGGTTAAAGACCTGCTCGGCCCGGTTTGGAACGTCATCAACGGCGTTGCCGTCGCTTTCGTTTTATACCTGCTCACTTACGCCTACATCTTCGTCGGCGGCGACCTGACCGCCAAAGGCATCGGCAGCACGGTAGGCAGCGAAATCTCGCTCACCGTCGGCCAACTCGTCTTCTTCGGCATTCTCGCCTTTTGCGTTTGGGCATCCGCACGCTTGGTTGACCGCTTCACCAGCATCCTCATCGGCGGCATGGTATTGACCTTTATTTGGGCAACCGGCGGCCTGATTGCCGATGCCAAAATGCCTATCTTGTTCGACACCCAAGCCCCTGCCGGCACCAGCTACTGGATTTATGTCGCTACCGCCCTGCCCGTCTGCCTTGCCTCATTCGGCTTCCACGGCAACGTTTCCAGCCTGCTCAAATACTTTAAAGGCGACGCGCCCAAAGTAGCCAAATCCCTGTGGTCGGGTACGCTGATTGCTTTGGTGATTTACGTCCTCTGGCAAATCGCCATCCAAGGCAACCTGCCGCGCAGCGAGTTCGCACCGGTTATCGCCGCTGAGGGTCAAGTTTCCGTCCTGATCGAAACGCTGTCCAAGTTCGCCCAAACCGGCAATATGGACAAAGTGTTGACCCTGTTCTCCTACATGGCGATTGCAACGTCCTTCCTCGGCGTAACGCTCGGCCTGTTTGACTACATCGCCGACATCTTCAAATGGAACGACAGCATTTCCGGCCGTACCAAAACCGCCGCGCTGACCTTCCTGCCGCCTTTAATTTCCTGCCTGCTGTTCCCCACAGGCTTCGTTACCGCCATCGGCTACGTCGGTCTGGCGGCAACCATTTGGACAGGCATCATCCCCGCCATGCTGCTCTACCGCTCGCGCCATAAATTCGGCGTCGGCAAAAACTACAAGGTTTACGGCGGATTCTGGCTGATGGTTTGGGTCTTCCTCTTCGGCATCATCAACATTGCCGCCCAAATATTGAGCCAAATGGAGCTTGTTCCTGTATTTAAAGGTTAAATTCCCTTAAGGCCGTCTGAAACACCCTCTTTCAGACGGCCTAATTCATTATTTTCCGCTACAATACCCCCTTTCACCCAACGAACACCGTCCATGTACGACAATATCCGTTTCCATCTCGACGAAGACTATCCCGACCAGCTCCCGCCCGAAAACGCTGCCACCCACATCGGCATGTACTGGCAGTGGGCGGCGCAGGCAGGCCTCGTCAACCCCGTCTGGCAAACCGCCCCCGAAACCGCAGCCGACTTCGCCGCCATGACCTCGAGCAAAATCAGCGGACGGCACTTCCTGCTCAAACACATGGACGGCGCCCTGACGGCGGACGACTTTACCGAACTCGGCCAACGGTTTACCGAGTTCTACTACACCGACGAAGAAGACGGCTACGGCGCATTTATGGAAGACTACGTCCTCGCCCTCGACACGCCCTCGCTCGGCGGCTTCTACCACGTCAAAAACACCCCGGAAACCTTCGCCAAACTGAC
>CAUSHT010000138.1:0-4197 GCA_963531275.1 uncultured Neisseria sp. | reverse complement strand
AAAAGCAAAATAATCGCATCCGCCTCATAGGCCGGAATTTCATTATCCTTCTGCAGTGAAAGCTGAACAATCTCCTGATTGCCGTCTGAAGCAATCACGCCGCCCAATAAAGCTTTGAGGTCTAACTCATAATATTTCATTATTATCCTTTCTGCCCAAACGTTGCCGATTCGTGGACAATCGCTTAAGCAAACCAGTACAATACCGCCTATCTTACCGATAGACACAATATTGTCACATGAACATATTAATCTCAAACGACGATGGTTATCTTGCACCCGGTTTGGCAGTTTTGGCAAGAGTGTGCGCAGAATTTGCCAATGTCAGGGTGGTTGCGCCCGAGCGCGATCGCAGCGGCGTCAGCAATTCCCTGACTTTAGACCGTCCTTTACAACTGAAACAGGCAGAAAACGGGTTTTACTATGTTAACGGTACCCCAACCGACTGCATTCATGTCGGCCAGCATGCCCTTGCAGACTTCAAACCCGACTTAGTCTTGTCCGGCATTAACAACGGCGCAAACATGGGCGACGATACGCTTTATTCCGGTACGGTTGCCGCCGCGACAGAAGCCTATCTGATGGGCATTCCCGCCATTGCCTTCTCGCTTGCCGATTCCAGCGGCCGTTATTGGGAAACCGCGGAAAAAGCCGCTTGGATGCTGCTTTCCTACTTTCTCAAACTCCCTATTTCCAAACCCATCTTATGGAACATCAATATCCCTGCCGTCGCACCTGAGGATATCCAAGGCATAAAAATTACACGGCTTGGTCGTCGCCATCATGAACAAAGCATTGTTCCCATGTATAATCCACGTGGCGAACAAATTTATTGGATTGGGCCGGTCGGCGATGTTTCCGACAGCGAAGAAGGTACCGACTTTGGCGAATGCGCGTCCGGCTTCATCACGATTACCCCCCTGCAAGTCGATTTGACTGCCTACGGACAAATGGAGCAAACCGCTTCCTTTTGGTCAGAAATCCCTGCGCCTTAACAGTCCCTAACAGCCGAACACTTGAGAAACAAGCATATTTTTATTATGATATGCCTCGACGAGAACAATTACCCGAATACGAAAGTCATTAACATGTTGAAAAAAAGTGTATCTTATGCCGGATCGGCAGCTTTGGTTTTATTACTTGCAGCCTGTGCCAGCCAACAACCGGCTCCTGTAGTCGTCGGCACACAAAGCGGTGGTTCAACAACAAGCTCTACCGCTGACAATCCTTACGGTGCAGCGCCTTACAATACCAACACCAGCCCAGCGGCAGATGCTCCATACACTCCGCCGGCAAGTACACCTGCTCCAACGTACAACAGCGGCAGCACCGGCAGCACTTACACGCCTTCTTATGCGCCTGTTGATATTAATGCAGCGACACATACTGTTGTTCGTGGTGATACCGTTTACAACATCTCCAAACGCTACAACATTACCCAAGACAATTTGCGTGCATGGAATAACTTGGCCGACAACACCATCAGCGTAGGTCAAACCCTGCGTGTAAAACCTGAAGGCTACGTTGCACCAGCAGTTTCTGCAAGCAAACCTTCTACCCCAACAACTACAACCACCGCTCCAACTCCAAGCACGCCTGCCAATACACCGACCGTGTCTACCGGTAGCAGCCGCAACGTCAGCGGCATCACATGGCAACGTCCGACTACCGGTAACGTTATCGCCAACTTCGGCGGCAGCAACAAAGGCGTGGATATTGCGGGTACGCAAGGCCAGCCTGTCGTTGCAGCGGCAGACGGTAAAGTCGTTTACGCAGGCTCAGGTTTGCGCGGTTACGGCAACTTGGTCATCATCCAACATAACTCCTCATTCTTGAGCGCATACGGTCACAACCAACGCCTGCTGGTTAATGAAAACCAAACCGTTAAACGCGGTCAAACCATTGCGCACATGGGTAATACCGATGCATCTCGTACCCAGTTGCACTTTGAAATCCGCCAAAACGGCAAACCGGTCAATCCGGCAAATTATGTTGCCTTCTAAGCTGATTCAAGCAACCTAATTTTAATTCAATCCCTGCCTAAATGTCATTTAGGTAGGGATTGTTTGTACCGGTTTCCCATGAAATTTCATCTTCCCTTTCTTTATACCCTGCTATTGAGCGGTTGCGCCGCGTTTTTGCCTTCATTGGACGAACGCACCCAAAGCAGTTATCTTGACATACCTGCAACGCCGCGGCTGGACAGCGCATTAGGCATTCCTTCTACATCCTCCAAGACCGATGTTTCCCATATCTATCTGCTGAACGATGCCCATGAAGCCTTTGTTGCCCGTGCCGCCCTGATTGAATCCGCCGACCATACCCTCGATTTGCAATACTATATCTGGCACAACGACATCTCCGGCAAGCTTCTGTTCAACCTGATTCATCGCGCGGCCGAACGCGGCGTCCGTGTGCGTTTGCTTCTGGACGACAACAACACCAACGGCATGGATGATCTCCTGCTGGCACTCGACAATCATCCCAATATCGAAGTACGTCTGTTTAATCCCTTTATTTTCAGAAAATGGCGCGCACTCGGCTACGTTGCCGATTTTCCGCGACTCAACCGCCGAATGCACAACAAATCGTTTACCGCCGACAACCGTGCCACCATTTTGGGCGGACGCAATATCGGCGACGAATATTTTAAGGTTAACGACGATACCATCTTTGCCGACCTCGATATCCTCGCTACAGGCCGCGTCGTAACCGAAGTTTCTCAAGACTTCGACCGCTATTGGGCAAGCCATTCCGCCTACAACGCAACCAGCATCATCAAACGGGGAAATCTGCAAAAAGGATTGGCAGAGCTCAACTATACCGACCAAGATAAAAACCAAACGCTCATCCGCTACCGTCAAAGCATCGAACACTCCAACCTCTATCAAAAAATGCAGAGCAACCTTATGGAGTGGCAAAGCGTCAGCACACGCCTGATCAGCGATGACCCGGCCAAAGGCTTAGACCGCGACCGGCACAAACCGCCTATTTCCGAACGCCTGCAAGACGCCCTCAAGCAACCAGAAAAAAGCGTTTATCTTGTCTCCCCTTATTTTGTACCCACAAAATCGGGCGTTAAGGCCATAGAAAAGCTGATTCACAACGGCGTGGACGTTACCGTCCTGACCAATTCCCTCCAGGCGACCGACGTTGCCGCCGTCCATTCCGGCTACGTCAAATACCGCAAGCCCTTGCTTAAAGCCGGGGTCAAACTCTATGAGCTTCAGCCCAACCACGCCGTTCCGACCTCCAAAGACCGCGGCTTGACCGGTAGCTCTGCCACCAGCTTGCATGCCAAAACATTCATCGTGGACGAGAAACGCATTTTCATCGGCTCATTCAACCTCGACCCACGCTCCGCACGCCTCAATACCGAAATGGGCGTCGTCATTGAAAGCCCCGAAATCGCAGGCCAAATGCAGCGTACCCTTGTTACGACCACCCCAAGCTACGCCTATCAGGTAACGCTTGGCAATTACAACAAACTATACTGGTATGACCCAAGCGAAAAACGAACTTACGCACACGAGCCCGAAGCCAAATTCTGGAAACGGATTACTTCAAAAATCCTGTCCATCCTGCCCATAGAAGGATTATTATAGAGGCCGTCTGAAACAGAAATCATGCGGCCGGAGGAATTCACCATGTCTCGACTCATCTGCAAAGCCCTATTTGTTTGTACCACCGGCCTATTGTTGGCCTCCTGCGGCACAACCGGCAAGCATAAATCCCACAAGCCGCAAACAACCGCCAGAAAAGTCCAACCTGTCCGCATTTCCCATATCGACCGCACACAAGGTTCGCAGGAATTGATGCTTCACAGCATGGGTCTGATCGGCACGCCCTACAAATGGGGCGGCAGCACCACAGCCACAGGCTTTGACTGCAGCGGCATGATCCAATTCGTCTATAAAAACGCCCTCAACGTCAATCTGCCACGCACCGCACGCGATATGGCCGCAGCCAGCCGAAAAATTCCCGACGGCAAATTAAAAGCCGGCGATCTTGTCTTTTTCAATACCGGCGGCGCACACAAATATTCCCATGTCGGCCTCTACATCGGCAACGGCGAATTTATCCACGCCCCCAGCAGCGGTAAAACCATCAAAACCGAAAAACTTTCCACCCCGTTTTACGCCAAAAACTATTTGGGCGCACATACTTTTTTTACTGAATAAATCAAGGCCGTCTGAAA
>CAUSHT010000137.1:0-4204 GCA_963531275.1 uncultured Neisseria sp. | reverse complement strand
TGTTGCAGGTGCAAATCCCCGAAGGCGCAGATGACGAAACACGCGACATCTTCGTTAAACTGATGGGCAAAGGCGAAGCCGCCGCCCGCCGCGCATGGATGGAAAAAGAAGGCGATACAGCAGAATTGGATATTTAATCTATTGTTTCAATAGACTAAAGGCCGTCTGAACTATTAAAGTTTCAGACGGCCTTTTTCAAAATCATCAGAAATTAGGGTTAAACAGTATTTCAATACCCCATTACTTACCTATTCCTATTTTTGTAGCTTGATTGAGTTGTTAAGACAAATAAAAAAGCACTGATATAATCAGTGCTTTTTAAATAATGGCGCGGCGGACGGGGCTCGAACCCGCGACCCCCGGCGTGACAGGCCGGTACTCTAACCAACTGAGCTACCACCGCGCATCCACTGTCAAAGACAATGAAAAGGAAAGTGGTGGGTGATGACGGAGTCGAACCGCCGACATTCTGCTTGTAAGGCAGACGCTCTACCAACTGAGCTAATCACCCGATAAGCTGACATTAAATCAAAAAATCAGACCATGCGCAAGGTTTTTATTTAAATAAAAATATATCCCATTGAAAGAATATAGAATATTTTATTTAACCACAAAAAACACCGTTATGCCTATCCATCAATCAAAAATCAAATGTCCCAATTTATCCGCTTTAGTATGCAGATAACGTTCATTTTCCACATTTTCGCCGACATGTAATGCAATCCGTTCGACCACATTAATGCCGGAATCTTTCAACGTTTGGATTTTTTCAGGATTATTGGTCAACAATCTGACTTCACGAATATGCAGATAATCATAAATCTGCTTAGCCAAAGTGAAGTCGCGCGCATCAACAGGAAGGCCGAGCGCTACATTGGCCTCAACCGTATCCAAGCCCTGATCTTGCAAACGATAAGCACGGATTTTGTTTATCAAACCAATGCCCCTGCCTTCTTGGCGCAAATATACGATGACGCCACGCCCTTCTTTCTGAACAGCCTGCATCGCCGCTTGCAACTGAGGGCCGCAATCACATTTCACCGAAAATAAAGCATCGCCTGTCAAGCACTCGGAATGAATACGCGATAACACAGGCAGGCCGTCTGAAACATCACCCATTGTCAATGCGACATGTTCCTGACCACCCTCTTCTTCAAAGCCGTGCATGGTAAACTCGCCCCATTCCGTAGGCAAACGGCATGACGCAACAAACTTCAAGGCGTTACTCATTTTCCGCTTCCTCGTTTTCAGCCACGCCCAACAGATTTTTCAAAGAGTCCGACAGGGCCAAGGCAAGGGCAATCCAAGCCACCAATACTTCATCGGGCGCGCCGTCTTTGACATCAAACTCAGCATGTACTACACCCAAAACCGCACCGCTGGGCATACAGACAGGAACAGAAATCTGGCTCAAGCCGGGATGATTGCGTTCGCCCGACAATTCACCAATTTCCTGCCAATACGCCACATTCTGACAAACATTCATCCAACCGCTTTGCGCCGTACGCACAGCCAAAAAAGCCTGTCCGGCCTGCTCGTCGATTGGAATCACATTTTCCAACGGCACGCCCCAACGGCTCAGACGGACCAGCGACAACGCGCCATCTTTCGGGAAGGCTGTATAAACCGCCGCGCTTTTCAAATGCTTGGTGCGCTCGGCAACCGAATCCAAAGCCATAAAAATCTGTTTCAGCAACAATTCATGTTCGGCATCAACATAATCCGCCAACTGCCAACCGTCTTCAGACGGCCACAAAATCGAACGCTCAACCGAAGCATTGCCCATTTTAATCACAGCCTGGGCAGTCAAATAAGCAACATGTATCTCATCCGCAGGCAACTTCAAACCTTGCGTCTGCAAAAAATCTTTAATCAATAAAGCAGGCATCTGCCCTTCCTCACCAATAGTAAAGTTGAGGCCGTCTGAAAACAAACCCTGCTTTCAGACGGCCGGAATAAACCATTATATAAGGGATAAACCGAAAAATTCAAGCAAACAAGACTTTGCGCCCCCATTAATCTTGTGTATAATCCACGATTCAAATTAGTGCGGACGTGGCGAAATTGGTAGACGCACCAGATTTAGGTTCTGGCGCCGCGAGGTGTGAGAGTTCGAGTCTCTCCGTCCGCACCACACTCAAAATGAGCAGCTTTCGGGCTGCTTTTTTTACATCTATTCCACTATACACCCCATTCGAAATCGAAACTGCTTTTACTGCTGTTTCCATTGTATCTTTCAGACGGCCTATCATTTATGTTGAATCCATCGCAAAAACTTGTCGAGTTGGTCCGTATCCTTGAAGAACGTGCCTATATTTTTCCGGGAGATCCTGTGCAGGCGACGGAAGCGTTGCGACATATTGATGGCGGCAACGAGGAAAAACTGATACGCCGTGCCCAAATTATTGACCGCGACCAGCATTTGAAATATGTGTTGCAACAGGTGGAGACAGGCTCGTTTTGGCTTTGGATTGTTGCGGCGACGTTGTTGTTTACGGTCGGTTTTTCCAGTACTTATCTATTGATGGACAATCAGGGGCTGAACTTTTTTCTGGTATTGGCCGGGATTTTGGGCATGAATACGGTCATGCTGCTGGTGTGGCTGGCGACTTTATTCTTGCGTTTGAAAAATGTGCACTTTATCAGCAGTCCGGCAACTTGGTTCCGAGGAAAAGACCCGGTCAATCAGGCAATTTTGCGGCTTTATGTGGACGAATGGCGCAAACCGCAAACGCGTTGGCTGATTGGTACAACTTCACACAGCCTGTGGCTATGCACGCTATCGGGAATGTTGGTTTCTGTTTTGCTGCTGCTTTTGGTGCGTCAATATACGTTCAACTGGGAAAGTACGCTTTTAAGCAATACGGCATTGGTGAAAACGGTTGAGGCTTTGTCATGGCTGCCGGAACGTTTGGGCTTTCCTGTTCCCGACAGTCAGGCCGTAATTGCAGGCCGTCTGAACAATCATATCGAAGATGCACGCGCTTGGGCGGGTTTACTCATCGGCAGCATTATCTGCTATGGCATTCTACCGCGCTTGCTTGCTTGGCTGGCTTGCAAGATTACTTTAAAAACCCTTCACGAACGTTTGGATTTGAATCAGCCCTACTATCAAAACATTCTCCGCACATGGCAAACGAAGATTGTTGATGCCGATGATTTTCAGGAAAACATCGTTCCCGTTTCATCCAAAATCACGCTGAACAATGCGCCTAAATGGGCTGTTACACTGGAAACGGAATGGCCTGAGCCGCTTTGGTTTTCCGGCGTTTTGGCGCAAGAGTGGATAGACAAAGGCGTAGTCGCCGGCAGAAAAGATTTGGAACAATTGGAAGCCGAATTGAAACAAACTCCGGCGCAACTTCTCATCGGCGTACGCACGCAAACTGTTCCCGATCGCGGCATTCTGCGTCAAATCAGCCGCTTGGCCGAAGCTACGGATGGCGGCGTTATCATTCAGCTTTTGAATCAAGACAGTTTCTCTGAAGATTTGGATACCAAACTGGATTATTGGCGCGATGCGCTGGCAGAAAGAAACATTGCCTGGCTGGAGCCGACCCGTTTGACACAAGAAAAACGGCAAAACGCTATTTGACAGATAAACCGAAGGCCGTCTGAAAACTGATGTTTGGGTTTCAGACGGCCTTATTTATTGTTGAGGGTTCATCTTAATGAGGTTCGTGGCGATGCTCTTGATGATGTTTGGGCTTGGCTGCGTGGTATTTGGCTTTAGGTGCAGTTTTTTTCATTTTTTGCGGTTTGGCTTTTTTGTGCATACGTTCTTGTTTCGGATGCATTTCGTATTTGCCGTGTGCAGAAGCGACTGGAGCCAATACCAAGCCGGCAGCTGCAACCATCAAAGAGGTCATTTGAATCAGTTTTTTCATATTTATCTTCTTTCAAGGGGTTGATTTGAGGTAAAAATAAGAATTTATTCGCACTCAAGCGATGGACAAATACTAATGGCTTTGACTGTCAGCTGCTGTCAGCACTCGGCGAAATCTGTTCAAAATTCGGCAATAGAAGTATGGCAACACAATGATGTAGCATGGTTTTGAAAGTTTACTGTCAATGTTCACAAAGCGTCTTTACACATTTCCCAAACGACAAAAAGCGCGAACCTTTCGATTCGCGCTTTTTTTCAGACGACCTCAATTATTTCTTGTCGTCTTTTACTTCTTCAAAGTCGGCATCTACCACGTCA
>CAUSHT010000136.1:0-4215 GCA_963531275.1 uncultured Neisseria sp. | reverse complement strand
TGAAAAAATACATTTTAATCATTCAAAATATGAAATAAAATTAAATTAAAATTTAAAAAAATAAAATAAATATCTAACTTTTAAATAATTATGAAATATAATTGCAAAAATATGACAATACCTGCAATTTATACTGAAGCATACATCCAGAAAAAAATACTTGGCAAACTGTAAAAATTCGCGTAAATTTCACTACATCAAATTACAAAACGTTCAGACGGCCTCGCCGGTTTTAGATACTTTTGTAAGCAGTTTTCTGATATTGCAAGAAATTGCGGTATTTTAGAGGATTTCGGTGCAATGCCCGAAATGAAAGTTTACCGATGCAGAGTTGAGCTGCATCTGTGAAGCCGCAGGTGAAAGCCTGTATTGTTTGTGAAGCGTAAATCTCTGATTTGAGGTATTGGGGCAATCCTGTGGGGGATTGCCTCTTTTTTTATCTGCGCCGTCATGCCACAATGACATCATCCCTTATCCAACCCGATCACGCCATGACTCCGATACTCGCCTTCGACATCGAAACCATCCCCGACGTACACGGCATCCGCCAGCTTTACGATTTGCCAGCCGATTTGCCCGACAACGAAGTCGTCCTGTTTGCCCAACAGCAACGCCGCGCCAAAACCGGCAGCGACTTTATGCAACACCATCTGCACCAAGTCGTCGCCATCTCCTGCTGTATGCGCTGGGGGCAAGACAAAATCCGCGTCAGCACCATCGGCGATCCCGAAGACAGCGAAGAAGTCATGATTGCCAAGTTCTTCGAGGTCATCGAAAACTATACGCCGCAACTCGTCAGCTGGAACGGCGGCGGTTTCGACCTGCCCGTCCTCCACTACCGTGCCCTGATACACGGCATCAGCGCCGCCCGCTATTGGGACATGGGCGACGGCGATTTTGGCGACAGCCGCGACTTTAAGTGGAACAACTACATCAGTCGTTACCACACCCGCCATTGCGACCTGATGGATTTGCTCGCCCTCTACCAACCGCGTGCCAGCGTGCCTTTGGACGATATGGCCAAACTCTGCGGCTTCCCCGGCAAACTGGGCATGGACGGCAGCAAGGTTTGGGACGCTTATCATGCAGGCCGTCTGAAAGACATCCGCGACTACTGCGAAACCGATGCCGCCAATACCTATCTCATGTATCAACGCTTTCGCATGATGAGCGGCGCGCTCGACGCCGATGAATACGAGGTCGAAATCAAACGCATCAAACATTATCTGGCCGCACAAGCCGAAGAAAAACAACACTGGGCGGAGTTCGTCGCTGCTTGGCGTTAAACCAGGCCGTCTGAACAGACAAACCAAAAAACCAAAAGGGCGTGATCGACACGCCCTTTTTTATATTCCGACAAACCATGCTCGCTAAGCAGGCAAACGCCCCAGCGTGACTCTGTCCAATCCAGCCAAATCCTGTTCGGTTGCCACTTCGGCAAAACCGTTCTCCAGCATAATATTCCGCACCGCTTCGCCTTGGTCATAACCGTGTTCAAACAGCAGCCAGCCGTTGGCTTTCAGGTATTTTGGGGCTTCTTGAGTAATGTGGCGGATATGGCTGAGGCCGTCTGAAAAGTCGGTCAACGCGTTTTGCGGTTCAAACCTCAAATCGCCTTTCGATAAATGCTCATCGCCGTTCTCGATATACGGCGGATTGGAAACAATCACATCGTATCGGCCTTCAGACGGCCTGTCGGTATCAAACCACGAACCCTGCGCGAACTCGACTTTTGCGCCCAATTCGGCCGCATTTTGACGAGCTGTATCCAAAGCACCGACACTGATGTCGGATGCGCGAACATCGGCATCAACGCGTTCAAGCGCGACGGTCACGGCAATGGCGCCGCTGCCCGCCCCCAAATCCCACACGCGGCCTTGCGGCGGCAAGCGTTTGAGTACGGCTTCCACCAAATGCTCGGTTTCAGGGCGCGGAATCAGCACATGGGGGTTGACGGCAAAGCGTCGTCCGTAAAACTCGCGCTCGCCCAACAGATAGGCCATCGGCTCGCCTTTCAGACGGCGTTGCGCCAAAGTCTCCAAGGTTTGCAGGGCAGAGACTGCCAAATCGTCCGTACCGCGTGTAACCAGCTGCGCACGCGTATAACCCAGCGCATATTGCAACAACATCCGCGCTTCGTTTTTGGGCAGTGCCGATTGGCGCAACCATTCATCAAGCGTCATTTTTCGTCCCATCTGCCAGCGTTGTGGCTTTTCTTTCCTTACTCTTTCCGGCAAACGTGCCGATGGTGGCAACCGCAAATGCAGCATACCAAAAATAAAATCCGACACCGTAGCGCACGATATCCGATGTATTCCCAGCTTCATCGACGTGTACGGCTTTCACACTGAAAGCCACCAGCGCCAAGCCCCAAAGTGCCGCATGGACAGGCACGACCTTCTTCCGCAACGCCAGCAACACAATGGACGCCAACCAAACATAATTGGCATAGGCCGCACAATATCTGATATCCAAAGAAGTAAATATCGACCCCAAAATCAAAACGGTCAAACCTTTCATGCTTTCATGATTGCCCAAATAAAATGCAACATTGGACAAAGACGCTATCCACAAGGCAACCGACACCAGCAACATCACGATGGGAAAACTTGATTTCCGATTCTGTTCCTGCATGGTTTTATCCTAATGTAAAAGGCCGTCTGAAAACCTTTCAGACGGCCTGCCGTTTAAATCTCACTACCGCCGACGGTCAGTCCGGCATCAATCCTCAGTGTCGGTTGTCCGACGCCGACAGGAACGCTCTGCCCTTCTTTGCCGCAGACGCCGATGCCGCTGTCGAGTGTAGTGTCGTTGCCTATCATGGAAACGTGTTTCAGCACTTCGGGGCCGTTGCCGATAATGGTCGCACCTTTGACAGGATATTGCAGCTTGCCGCCTTCCACCCACCATGCTTCGGATGCGCTGAACACGAACTTGCCGCTGGTAATGTCCACTTGTCCGCCGCCGAAATTGACGGCGTAAATGCCCTTGTCGATAGACGCGATGATTTCTTCCGGCTCATAGCCGCCGTTTTCCATAAAGGTATTGGTCATGCGCGGCATAGGCGCAGAAGCGTAACTTTCGCGGCGGCCGTTGCCGGTCGATTGCGTGCCCATCAGGCGGGCGTTGGTTTCGTCCTGCATATAGCCGACCAAAATACCGTTTTCAATCAATACTGTGCGGCGGGTTTCGTTGCCTTCGTCGTCGATATTGAGAGAACCGCGTCTGTCGGCAATATCGCCTTGATCCACAACGGTAACACCTTTGGCGGCCACGCGCTCGCCGATTCTGCCGGAGAAAACGCTGGTTTCTTTGCGGTTGAAATCGCCTTCCAAACCATGTCCGACCGCTTCATGCAGCAACACGCCCGGCCAGCCGTTGCCCAAAACGACGGTCATCTCGCCGGCAGGCGCAGGACGGGATTCAAGATTGGTCAAGGCTTGTTTGACGGCAGAATCGACAAACCGATGCACCAAGTTTTCATCGAAATACGCCAAATCATAACGCCCGCCGCCGCCCGCGCTGCCCTGCTCGCGACGCTCGCCCTGCTTGGCAATGACGGTTACGTTCATGCGCACCATCGGGCGGATATCGGCAGCGTGTTTACCATCCAGACGGGCGATGTACACCATGTCGTATTCGCAGGTCAAACCGGCCATCACTTGCACGATACGCGGATCGGCGGCTTTGGCCAGCGTTTCGACTTTGTTCAACAGCGCGACTTTGGCAGCGGAATCGAGGCTGGCAATAGGGTCAATCGCCATATGGACAGGCTTGCCGTAGGCAGGTGTCGGCACTTTGATGCTGGCTTTGCCGCCGGCCGTGCCAATCACGCGCACGGCTTTGGCAGAGCGGTTGATCGAATCGATACACAGGCTGTCGGCATAGGCAAAAGCAGTTTTATCGCCCGAAACGGCACGCACACCTACGCCCTGATCAATTTGGAAGCTGCCCGATTTGACAATGCCTTCTTCCAGATGCCAACTTTCATAGGCAGTGCGCTGACAATAGATGTCGGCATAATCGACATGGTTGGCGCCGATAATGCTCAGGCTTTGGGCGAGCAAATCGGGGGAAAGATGGTTGGCTTCGAGCAAATCTCGCTGTACGGCGGCGTAGGTTTGTTGCATAATTTTTCAGACGGCCCGACAAGCAGGCAAAGTTAATTTGGCCTTGATTATACGGTATTTTATATGGCTTTGGATATGTTGATTG
>CAUSHT010000135.1:0-4279 GCA_963531275.1 uncultured Neisseria sp. | reverse complement strand
AGACAAATAACTTCTAAGGCCGTCTGAAAACAAAAAAGCACCCGGATAACGGGTGCTTTTTCAATCACATCAATCAGGCTTTTTTGTTACCCAACGCGGCTTTCACAAACGCGCTGAACAAAGGATGGCCTTTGCGCGGATTGGAAGTAAATTCCGGATGGAACTGACACGCGAAAAACCAAGGATGATTTGGCAATTCGATGGTTTCAACCAAACGCTCGCGGCCTGCGGATACGCCGCCAATGACCAAACCGGCTTTTTCCAACTGAGGAACATAGTTGTTGTTAACTTCGTAGCGGTGGCGATGGCGTTCGCGGATATGTTCACTGCCGTAGATTTTTGCCGCAAGGCTGCCCGGTTTGAGGTCAACTTCTTGCGCACCCAAACGCATGGTACCGCCCAAATCGGCAGATTCGTCACGGGTTTCTACGCTGCCGTCGGCAGTTTGCCATTCGTCAATCAGGGCAACGACAGGTGCGGCGCATTTCAAGTCAAACTCGGTAGAGTTCGCACCTTTCAAGCCTGCAACATCGCGGGCGTATTCGATCAGGGCGATTTGCATGCCCAAGCAGATGCCCAAGTATGGTACGTTGTTTTCACGCGCATAGCGTACGGCGGCAATTTTGCCTTCTACGCCGCGTGAACCGAAGCCGCCCGGCACCAAAATCGCGTCCATGTCTTTGAGCATGGAAACGTCGCCATTGCCCTTCTCGATGCTTTCGCTGTCGACGAAGGTAATTTGTACGTCGGTTTCAGTGTGAATACCGGCGTGTTTCAGGGCTTCGATCAATGATTTGTAGGACTCGGTCAAATCAACGTATTTGCCGACCATCGCGATTTTGACGGTATGTTTCGGATTTCGAATCGCGTGAACGATTTTCTTCCATTCGGTCAAATCGGCTTGTTTGACATTCAGTTGGAGCTGCTCGGTAATGATGCTGTCGATGCCTTGGTTGTGCAGCATTTCAGGGCATTCGTAAATGCTGTCCACATCGTAACTGCCCACGATGGCACGTTCTTCAACGTTACAGAACAATGCAATCTTACGGCGCTCGTCCGCAGGCATTTCTCTGTCCATACGGCAGATCAGGATGTCCGGTTGCAAACCGATGCTCAACATTTCTTTAACGGTATGCTGGGTCGGTTTGGTTTTGATTTCACCGGCGGCGGCAATGTAAGGAACATAGCTCAGGTGGGCAAACAATGTATTGTTGCGGCCGAGCTGGCTGCGCATTTGGCGGATGGCTTCCAAGAAAGGCAAAGATTCGATATCGCCGACTGTACCGCCGATTTCGACAATCGCTACATCATAACCGGCCGCGCCTTCGTGGATACGGCGTTTGATTTCATCGGTAATGTGCGGAATCACTTGTACGGTACCGCCCAAATAGTCGCCGCGACGCTCTTTGGCAATCACGTTTTCATAGACTTGGCCGGTACTGAAGCTGTTGCGGCGGGTCATGGTGGCGTTGATGAAACGCTCGTAGTGACCGAGGTCGAGGTCGGTTTCCGCGCCGTCATCGGTCACGAATACTTCGCCGTGTTGAAACGGGCTCATGGTACCCGGGTCAACGTTGATATACGGGTCGAGCTTAAGCATGGTCACGTTCAAGCCACGCGACTCGAGAATAGTAGCAATAGAAGCGGCGGCGATACCTTTACCCAAAGAAGATACAACGCCGCCGGTTACGAAAATAAATTTAGTCATGATGTGATACCCATGTTGGAATGTATGATTTTAACTTGAAGCAACATATTCTGGCAAACGGCAAAAGCTTCAGGCCGTCTGAAAATAGCGTTTTCAGACGGCCTTATCATACTGATTCTATATATCAGCGCAGCTCGCGGCGCAGGATTTTGCCAACGTTGGATTTTGGCAACTCGTCGCGGAATTCGATGTCTTTCGGCACTTTGTAAGCAGTCAGTTCTTTACGGCAGAAATCGATCAACTCTTCCTTGGTCAAAGACGGATCTTTACGTACGACGAAGACCTTAATCGCTTCACCGGTTTTCTCACTTTTCACGCCGATACAGGCGACTTCCAAGACTTTGTCGTTGCTGGCCACCACTTCTTCGATTTCGTTCGGATACACATTGAAACCGGATACCACAATCAAATCTTTTTTGCGGTCCACCAGCTTCAACCAGCCTTTTTCATCCATCACGGCAATGTCGCCGGTCTCCAAAAAACCGCGTGCATCGATTGCTTTGGCGGTTTCTTCCGGACGGTTCCAATAGCCTTTCATCACTTGCGGGCCGCGTACCCACAATTCGCCCGGTTGTCCGATAGGCACTTCTTTGCCGTCTGCATCGCGCAATTCTATCTCAGTTGAAGGAACAGGCAGACCGATACCGCCGCTGTAAGCTTCAATATTCAAAGGATTACAACATACGCCCGGGCTGGCTTCGGTCAAGCCGTAGGCCTCCACAATCGGCGTACCGGTGATTTTTTTCCATTTTTCCGCCACGGCTCTTTGCGTTGCCATACCGCCGCCCAAAGTCAGCTTCAAACGGGAAAAATCGACTTCGGCAAAATCTGGACGGTTGACCATTGCATTAAACAGGGTATTCACACCAATAAACACGCTAATCGGCTCTTTTTTCAATTCACCGACAAATCCTTTCATGTCGCGCGGATTGGTAATCAGGATGATTTTAGAACCGGTATTGGCGAAAATCATCAGATTTACCGTCAAGGCAAAGATATGATACAGCGGCAACGCGGCAATGACCGTTTCTTTGCCTTCGCTCAGGCTGTTTTTAATCCATTCTTTTGCCTGCAACATATTGGCACAGATATTGCCGTGACTGAGGACAGCGCCTTTTGCCAAACCGGTCGTGCCGCCTGTATATTGCAGCAAGGCAGTATCGTCGCGCGTCAATTCGACTGGTTTGAACGTATTTGCCGCACCTTGCTTCAAGGCCGTCTGAAAAGTCACGGTATTGGGAATGCGGTATTCCGGCACCATTTTTTTCACTTTACGGATGACGAAGTTCATCAACGCGCCTTTAATCATGCCGAACATTTCTCCGACCGACGCGACAATCACATGTTTGATTTGCGTACGCGGCAACACCAGCTCCAACGTATTGGCAAAGTTCTCCAATACGACAATCGTTGTCGCACCGCTGTCTTTCAACTGATGCTCCAACTCGCGCGGCGTATAAAGCGGATTGGTATTCACTGCCACCAAGCCTGCCTGCAAAATACCGAAAAGCGCAATCGGATATTGCAAAACGTTCGGCATCATAATCGCCACACGCTCACCGCGCGGCAGTTTCAATACATTTTGCAGGTAAGACGCAAAATCGGTCGCCAACTTGCCCACTTCGGCATAAGTCAGCGTTTTGCCCATGTTTTGAAAAGCAGGTTTATCCGCAAATTTTTCGACACTTTGACGGAATACGTCGCTGATGGAGCTGTATTGAGAAATATCGATTTCAGGGTTTACGCCTTGTTCATAGCTTTTGAGCCAGAGTTTTTCCATATTGATCAGTCTTTTATTGAGTCGTTTTTTGGAATCAAGGCCGTCTGAAGGCTTTATTCAATCCGCCGCTTCGTTTTCAGACGGCCCTTTTATTAAGTTGTAATAATGACAGGCTTGTCGGTGGACATGATGATACCGCCGCCCAAGCATACATCGCCGTCGTACAATACCGCAGATTGTCCGGGGGTTACCGCCCATTGCGGCTCGTCAAAGACAAGCTCGATGGTTTCATCATCCAAGTAACGCAACGTACAAGGCGCGTCAGCCATGCGGTAGCGCGTTTTGCAGGTATAGCGGCCTTCTTTCGGACGTTCGGGCAATGTGAAGCTCAAATCGTTCATAACCAGGCTTTGTGTATAAAGCAAAGGATGGTCATGGCCTTGTACGACAATCAGTTCGTTTTTGGTCAAATCCTTGGCCGCGACAAACCATGGTTCGCCTGCGCCGCCGATACCCAAGCCTTTGCGTTGGCCCAGCGTGTAAAACATCAAGCCGACGTGTTCGCCGACTACTTTGCCTTCAGGGGTAACCATTTTGCCATTATTGGTCGGCAGGTATTTTTGCAGAAATTCGCGGAACGGGCGTTCGCCGATAAAGCAAATACCGGTACTGTCTTTTTTGGTTGCAGTCGGTAATTTGAATTCTTCGGCAAGACGGCGGACTTCAGGCTTTTCCAACTCGCCCAATGGGAAAATCGCGCGCTCAAGTTGGAAAGGCTTGAGGCGGTACAGGAAATAGCTTTGGTCTTTGTTTTGATCCAAGCCTTTGAGCAGGTAATGCACGCCGTTGCG
>CAUSHT010000134.1:0-4394 GCA_963531275.1 uncultured Neisseria sp. | reverse complement strand
TCATGTTGCGGCTCAAACGGTTCGGCAGATTCCCATGCGCCGTCCAGATACGGCTGATCCCAGCTTAAATTTCTCTTCAGCCAAACTTTGACAGGGTTGCGCCAAAAACTGATAAGCTCGCCCTGCTGAATGGTTTTGCCCGGCTCTTCCTGACTTAAAGCCTCAAGGAAAAACGGCTGCGCTTCCGCAGGCGGTTGGTTTAACGCATCGGCGTAATCTTGGCGCGTACTGAAGAGGCCGTCTGAAAGCGCGTCCTTTTGGAAATAACGGCGCGAAAACGCCTGCAAAGGATGATGTTTCACCCATTTCTCCGACAACTCGCGCCCGCTTTTCCCCGTCATGGCGGCAATGGTATCCAGCAGCTCGCTGATTAACGAAGACGGTGCAAACTCGGCATCATTGCGTATATCGCGGCCGATATAAGACAAATACAGCATTTCGCGCGCGCTGATTAAGGCTTCGAGGAAGAGATAACGGTCGTCGTCGCGGCGGGCGCGGTCGCCTTTTTTCGGATGTTTGGCAATCAGGTCGAACACCGCCGCTTTGGTATTGCGCGGAAAATCGCCGTCATTCAAACCCAACAGGCAAACCATTTTAAACGGCAGGCTGCGCATCGGCACCATACTGCAAAAAGTGATGCCGCCGCTCAAAAATCCGGCTTGGCTTTCACTGTCCAAAAAGCGGCGGATATGGCGGATAACGGTTTTACACGGCAACAATCCGTCAAATTCGGCCAACTGCGCCTCTTCCTGCCATTTCGCCAAAGCCTGCTCAAACTGCTGCTTGGCGTATTGGTCGTCCGTATCCGGAGCAAACAGTTTCTCCAGCAAATCACGGCAACGCTGCACCCAACCTTCCACATTGGCAGGCTCTTGCCATTGCGCCGCCATATCGGCCAAAGTGCGGATAAATTCGGCAAAACCGCTGAACACGTCCAACTGATTGACATTGCTATGCCACGCGCTCACGCCCTGCCACATGCCGTTGCCGCCTTCAGGCAGCATCCAGCCCAAGGCCAAACGCTCTACCGCCTGCTGCCAAGTAAAGAGGTTGTCTTTGCCCTCGCGCATGGTCTGGTCCAAACCCCAATGCACATTCAATCCGGCAACAGCCTCATGCAGCAGCGGCACATCTTCCTCGCTCAAACCGAAGCGTTGCAACACCAACCGGCTTTCCAGCAAAGGCAAAACCTTGTCCACTTCAAACCGACTCTCCAGCAAGTCCAGAGTTTGCGCCAAAGCATACAGCAAGGGCTGACGGCGGCTGAGTTTCACATCCGAAATCGAATACGGTAAAGCCTGACTGCCTGCCTGCTCCTGTCCAAAAACGGCTTCGATAAACGGGCTGTAGGGCTCGATGTTCGGCGTCAAAACG
Organism: uncultured Neisseria sp.; assembly: GCA_963531275.1. Taxonomy (GTDB): domain Bacteria; phylum Pseudomonadota; class Gammaproteobacteria; order Burkholderiales; family Neisseriaceae; genus Neisseria. The sequence continues at coordinate 3,020 of CAUSHT010000134.1, read as the reverse complement.
GCAATATCGTGCGGCTGCCAGTCGGGATTATTTTGCAACACCAGCGACAACTCTTCTTTCAAAATCTGCAATTCTCGCAAAGGGCTGTGCGCCGCGACGATTTTAACGGAGCCGTCATTCAGCAGCTTGTCCGGCTCGACACACACTGAATTGCCATCCGCATCATGAACCTGAACCAAAGCCTGTTGCCCGCCTACTTCGCTTTCTTCCTGTTGATACAAGCGTTCAGACGGCATGATTAAGTTTTGGATATCGTTTTGCAGGCAATGCAATAAGGTATCGTCTTTTCCCTCTTCATAAACCTGAATATCCTGCTCGGTTTCCACTTCCGACAGAAAATCAAAGAAATCGCGCCCCTGCTTGCCCAAAGAAGCCAACAGCGGATGCCCTGCCTGCGACAAATCCGCCTCATCGCCCCTTTTCAAAATCTGCGCCTCATCGATGACCTCGCCCCAATACTGGCTGCTCGGGTTGAGCGCGAACACAAATACATCGCAATGCTTGGAAATTTGGTGCAGCAGTTGCAGATACATCGGTGCCATTGTCGAAATGCCGAATATAAACAACCTTTGCGGCAAAACCGATTTATCCAACTGCGCCAACAGCTTTTCCCACAAGGCCACTCGGTGCGGCGCCGATTGGCTGCCATCGTCCAAATAACGCCACAGCCGCGCCTGCCAATCCTCATCATCGCCCAAACCCAGCAGCTTCCCAGCCTGCCACGCATCAATCCAATCCGGCCGGTACACCAAATATTGGTCGAAAATATCCGCCATCTGTCCGGCAAGCTGATAATCTGCCGAGGCCGAACTGTGCAAATAACTTTCCAGCTTCAGGCGCACGTTTTCGTACTCCGGGGCCGTCTGAAACGCTTCGCTGCGGAACAAATCCAGCAAACGCCAACGCATGACTTCAGGCGAAAACGGACTGAGCGGCGGCACATCGGGAACCAATTTACGCATCAGCTGCCACGCCAAACCGGCCGGCAGGCTGAACTTCAAATTCGCCGCCACGCCGAGTTTGCGCGCAAAAAACACATTCAGATACCGCCGCATCCCCTGGCTCTGCACCACCACTTCTTCCTGCGCCAATACAGAATCCAAGGGCAAGGTCTGATGAATATGCGCGCACATTTCGGCAAGCGCTTCCAAACGGTCGGACTGATAAAGATAAAACATAGCAGACAATCTAAAAAACAATTGCCCACATTATAATGCCATTAGGACAAATGCTTCAGCAGAAGCGACAAACAAAAACACAGGCCGTCTGAAACACATCGCTTCAGACGGCCTAAAACAAAACAAACCCATCGGCAGCCAATTATTAATTATTTATCGACCTCTGTACAAACCGGCTTCTCCTATCCTATAATTCCCCACATTCGGAATGTAGCGCAGCCCGGTAGCGCACTTCGTTCGGGACGAAGGGGTCGGAGGTTCGAATCCTCTCATTCCGACCAAATACAAAACCTGCTTGAGTCCAAGCAGGTTTTTTACATTCGGCAAGCCTATACTTCCGGCGGCGGGAAAGGTGCGCCTTCGGGATGTTTGTAGCGGTTGTACATAAACAAATATTGTTCCGGAAAACGGCGTATCCAATATTCGGTATTTTCATTGATCACGCGCGCGTCGTTCTCCTTATCGCCGTTCAATTCGCCGCGCAATGGCTCGATGTGCAAGACAAAGCCTTTGCCGTCGGGCAGCCGCTCGCCGCAGAAAAACAAAGCCTTCACGCCTTTGACTTGCGCCAGCTTGCCCGCCAACGTCATGGTATAGGCAGGTTTGCCGAAAAAGTCCACCCATACGCCGTCGCCCCCTTCTTCCGGAGACGGTACATGGTCCGGCAACACAATGGTCGCTTCACCGCCACGCAGCGCTTTGATGATTTGTTTGACGCCCTGAATGCTGGTCGGTGCAGTCTTGCCTTTACCGCGCACACGCCCTGCCTGCATCACTGCATCAAAAGCCTTGATTTTCGGCGGCTTGTACATCGCCGTCAGCGGAAACGGCAATTGCTGGCTGATGTAGCGGCCGGCCAAATCATAGCTGCCGATGTGCGGCGTGATAAACAGCAAACCTTCGCCCGCACTCAAGGCCGTCTGAACATGTTCCCATCCGTTGACGCTGACAAACAGGTTTTCAATTTCCTCAGGCCGTCTGAAAAACGCTACCGGCAATTCCAAGCCGCCTTTTGCCGTTTCACGGAAAACTTTTTTCACCGCCTCGTCCGTCGGGTTCAATCCGGCAAGTTTCATGTTTTCAAAAACTCGCCGGCGATCTTTCGACAGCAAGCGGAAACCCAAACCGCCCAGCAGATTGCCTAATTTGTGCAACCAAGCCAAAGGCAGTGCGGCCAGAAATTTAAAAATAAAGGTAACAAGCGTTTGCATAAGGTTTTACCAAAATGAAGTGGACAGATTGTAAACGAAACAAGCCGTCTGAACAAAACAGACTTCGGGCAAATATATTGCGGCACACCTGCTTTTCTGCTACTATCCGCGCTGCATTAAGAGTTGGGAATTCCATGCCAACCTGCTTTTCAAATGGAAAGGTAAGGTGGACGGTTGAAAAACCGATGTGGCTCGCCAGAGCAATCCAAACCCGCTTAATGCGGGAATTTTTTTGCCTGTAAGAAACGCGCAACAGGATTCCGAAACAGCAGGCAAGTGCGAATGTTTCTCACTTGTATAGAGAAAAAGCGGAGTTTTTGTTATGATTTCCGCTGTCCGAAATAAAAGGCCGTCTGAAAACACAGCAGCCTGTTTTTAATGAAAGAATAGCAATGAGCGAATATCTGTTTACTTCCGAATCGGTATCCGAAGGCCATCCGGATAAAGTTGCCGACCAAGTATCCGATGCGATTTTGGATGCCATCTTGGCGCAAGACCCCAAAGCGCGTGTCGCCGCAGAAACCTTGGTCAACACAGGCTTGTGCGTATTGGCAGGCGAAATCACGACTACTGCCCAAGTGGACTACATCAAAGTCGCACGCGAAACCATCAAACGCATCGGCTACAACTC
>CAUSHT010000133.1:0-4409 GCA_963531275.1 uncultured Neisseria sp. | reverse complement strand
GCCTGCCTGCGTGTTTGCGCGTCTTGCGCCAGCAGGCCTTCGATATCGTGACGGCCGTCTGAAAAATCTTGGGCAAGGCAGTGGGCCACGACTTGGGCAATATCGGTAAACTTGATGCGTTTATCTAAAAAAGCGGCCACGGCAACCTCGTTGGCAGCGTTCAACACGCAAGGTGCGGCCCCGCCTGCATTCATGGCCTGATAGGCAAGTTTCAGACATGGGAAACGGTCAAAGTCAGGCTTTTGGAAGGTCAATGCGGATAATGCGCCGAAATCCAGCTCGCCCACGCCGGAATCGATACGTTCGGGCAGACCCAAACAATAAGCAATCGGCGTACGCATATCGGGATTGCCCAATTGCGCCAATACCGAACCATCGCGATAACGCACCATGCTGTGTATCACAGATTGCGGATGGATGACGACTTCCAGTTTTTCCGGCGGACAGTTAAACAGCCAATGCGCCTCAATCAATTCCAAGCCCTTATTCATCATTGACGCGGAATCAACGGAAATTTTGCGCCCCATGCTCCAATTTGGATGCTTGACCGCCTGCTCGGGCGTAATTCTGTCAAATGTACTTAAATCAGTGTTAAGGAAGGGGCCACCCGATGCGGTCAGGATAATTGAATTGATACCGTGCTCATTCAGACGGCCTGTGTAATCCCTTGGCAATACTTGAAAGATGGCGTTGTGTTCGCTGTCAATCGGCAAGACGGTGGCGCCGTTTTGACGGGCGGTTTCCATGAACAATGCGCCGGAAACCACCAGCGTTTCTTTGTTGGCCAGATAAATGGTTTTGCCCTTTTGAGCGGCGGCCAAAGCCGACGGCAAACCGGCCGCGCCGACAATGGCACACATCACACCGCTGACTTCATCGGCAGAAGCTACGTTAATCAGGGCTTGAGAACCATATAAAACCTGCGTACTGATGCCTTCTTGTTTGAGTTTCTTTTCCAGCTCGGCCGCATGGCCGACATCGCTGACAACAGCATATTCCGGGCGGAACTGTTTGCATTGCGCCGCCAGCTTGTCCACCTGCCTATGCCCTGCCAGCGCGAACACGCGGAATTTCTCGGGATGGCGGGAGACAACGTCTAAAGTGCTTTCGCCTATGCTGCCGGTACTGCCTAATATGGTCAGAACTTGTTGTGTCATGGTGTGTTCTTTGTGTGCTGTGCAAACGGTATTCATTGTGTTTGAAATAGATTTCTTTGCCGTTTCCAATTTTCAGACGGCCTTTTGTCTCCCAGCTGAAAAGGCTGTCTGAAAGAATTACTCAATGCCGTATTCAATGGTAACAACCAGTCGGACTTGTTTGCCGACGGTGCTTTTATCGTAAGAACCGCCGTATTCGTCGTCCTCGCTGCTGCCGGTGTCGGAATAGATATTGAACGAGCCTTGCGAAGCAGAACGCATGGCGCCCACTTTGCCGCCGCCGGTTTTGGCAAATTCGGCCGCACGTTTCTGCGCATCCTCCGTCGCCTGCGTGATCAAATCGCGTTTGATGGTTTCCAAATTGCCCAGCAAATATTGCGGATTGTCGAAGCGGATGAATTCGTTTTGCGCACGGAAGTTCAAAATGGCGCGCTGGGCGGCTTGGATTTTGTCCAGTTTTTTGGTGTTGACCACAATATTGAGGTCGCCATCGTAGCCGTTGGGCGTGCGGGTTACGTTGCCCAGTTCGTCGCGGGTTTCATTGAAAACGCGCGATACTTCGGGCAGGCCCACTTTCATTTCAGCCGCCGCAAAGCCTTGCTCGCCCAAAAATTTAGACAGCTTCTTGCGTCTTGCCGTCAGCAAATCCAAAACTTCCTGATAGCTCTCGCCGTGCGCATTCACGCCCGTATTCCACGTCGCGCTGTCGGATTGGAAGTTTTTCTCCGCCAAACCTTTTACGGTAATCGTCCCCGGCTGGCGCAGATTCTTAAACTGCACGCCCAAAATAAACGCCGCAGCCATCAATCCCAGTGCCAACAATACGCCCAAGATCGATAAAGATGAAATCTGTTTTTGTTCGGACACAATCAGCTCCCTCAACCACGTCAGACAGGCGGTTTAAAACAAATATACAAAGGCGGCATAAATGCTGATAACGGCAATCAGACTGTCCACTCGGTCGAACACGCCACCGTGTCCCGGCAGCAGATTGCTGCTGTCTTTGATACCTGCCGCACGTTTGAGCCAGCTTTCCAGCAAATCGCCGCACACGCTGACAACGGTCAGAATCAAGCCGATCAAAATAGTTTTTAACCAACCGGCTTCAAAAGCCAGCCAACCGGCTTTCCATACGATGGTCATGTACACGGCAACGCATAATGCACCGCCGATCGCACCTTCCCAGCTTTTACCCGGACTGATGGTCGGCGCAATTTTACGCTTGCCAAACGATTTGCCGCAGAAATACGCGCCAATATCGGCTACCCACACCAAACCCATAATCGCCAATAAAGACAGCGCGTCTTCAGGCTGAGGGCGCAGGTAAACCAGTGCGAACCAAAACGGCATCACCAACAACCAACCGACTGTGTAAGCCTGCCAACCGCCGTTTAACTTCCATTTCGCTTTCAACCACCAAGGCATGACAATCAGCCAAAACGCCAATACAACATACCAAACCAAATCAGGCAACTGCCAACCGCCGGCATAAGCAATCACGCCGAACACCAGCGTTGAAGCCAAATAATGATTGATTTTCAGCTTATCCAAGCCGCTCATGCGGGCATATTCCCACAAAGTCAGCATGGCAATCAGACCGCAAAACGCCGCCCACAGCCACATAGGCGCATAAAACAGCATACCCAGCATCAGCGGCAAGAGCCACAGCGCCGTTAAAATCCGTTGTTTCAACATAGTTCTCAACCCCGTTGCTGCTCAACCGGCAGCTGTTCGGAAGTCCGCCCGAAGCGGCGCTCCCGTTGTTGGAACGAAGCAATCGCCTCGTTCAGCGATTTCTCATTAAAATCAGGCCACAGCGTATCCGTAAAATATAATTCCGCATACGCCATCTGCCACAGCAGGAAATTACTGATGCGCGTCTCCCCACCGGTGCGGATAAACAAATCCGGCTCGGGTGCATCGCCCAACATCAAATAGCGCGACAACGCCTCTTCCGTAATCTCAGTGACACCCTCGGCAATCAACTGATTTGCCGCCTGCAAAATATCCCAGCGGCCGCCATAATCGGCAGCAATGCTCAAAGTCAAACCGGTATTGTTTGCCGTCAACACCTCTGCCGCCTCAATCCCCTTCAGGATTTCAGCATGAAACCGCTCACGGCTGCCGATGACCCTCAAGCGCATATTGTTATCGTGCAAACGGCGCACCTGCTTTTGCAAAGCCTGCAAAAACAGCCCCATCAGAAAAGAAACCTCTTCCTCGGGGCGTCGCCAGTTTTCAGTCGAAAAAGCAAACACGGTCAAATACTGCACACCCAGTTCAGCACAATGCTTCACCATGTTCTCCAGCGCATCCAAGCCGCGCTTATGCCCCATTACGCGGGGAAGAAAACGCTTCTTTGCCCAACGTCCGTTGCCGTCCATAATCACAGCAATATGTCGGGGGATGGCAGAGTGTTCCAAAATCGTCTGCGTACTGCTTTTCATGTCTGCCTTTCAGGGAGCAAACCGTCCAAAGGCCGTCTGAACGGTTTGCACACAGGATTAAATCGCCATCAAATCTTCTTCTTTGGCAGCCAAGAGCTTGTCTGCCTCAGCAATGTATTTGTCGGTCAACTTCTGAACCGCTTCCTCGCCACGGCGGGCTTCATCTTCAGAAATCTCTTTGTCTTTCAACAATTTTTTGATGTGGTCGTTTGCATCACGGCGCACATTGCGGATAGACACACGGCCTTCTTCCGCCTCGCCGCGTACTACTTTGATCAAATCCTTACGGCGTTCCTCAGTCAGCATAGGCATAGGGACACGGATCAAATCGCCGACAGAAGCAGGGTTCAGGCCCAAGTTAGAATCACGGATCGCTTTCTCGACTTTTGCAGCCATATTGCTCTCGAACGGTTTCACACCGATCGTACGCGCATCCAAAAGCGTCACGTTCGCCACTTGGCTCACAGGCACCATGCTGCCCCAGTATTCCACTTCCACTTGGTCGAGCAGGCCGGTATGCGCACGGCCGGTACGCACTTTAGCCAAATTGTCTTTCAATACTTCCAGAGAACGCTGCATTTTGCCTTCAGCTGTCTTTTGAATATCATTAATCATCTTATACTTTCAATTTCATAGGAATAAAACAGGATTAACCGAGAATAGTACCGTTAAACCGCCCCCACGACAAGGCTTTACGCCCCAACAGCCTTGTTTTCTAACCGATATTTAACATCAAACAAAATAAAGGCCGTCTGAAAATCTTTCAGACGGCCTTTTCCTTATTCAAATCCTACTCTCTATTCCG
>CAUSHT010000132.1:0-4447 GCA_963531275.1 uncultured Neisseria sp. | reverse complement strand
TGGTAGAAGACCGCATTTCTGACGATCGCATCTCTGACGATATCGACCGCATCCACGCCTTATGCGAAATCCTCGAGCCGTCCTTCGAACAAATCGAAGCAGGCGTGCCGATTGAAGACGAAAGCCTGCGCGACAAGTTCACCGAGCTGACTGTCCTCTTGTCCGAGCTGCACCCTGCCGACGTGGCCGCCGTCTTGGAATCTCTGCCGCCGCGCGAGCGTAACATCGTCTGGCTTTTGGTCGCCCCGGAAGACGACGGCGAAGTGTTGCTGGAAGTATCCGACGCCGTACGCGAAACGCTGATCGAGTCCATGGACAAAGACGAGCTGTTGGCCGCCGTCGATGATTTGGACGCAGACGAATTGGCAGAGCTGGCAGACGACTTGCCGCACCAAGTGGTGTACGAAGCGCTGCAAACGCGTGATGAAGAAGAACGCGAGCAGGTCAAAGCGGCGATGTCTTACGAAGACAACCAAGTCGGCGCGATTATGGACTTTGAATTGGTCAGCATCCGCGCCGATGTGACGTGTGAAGTCGTATTGCGCTACTTGCGCCGTTTCGACAGCCTGCCCGACCATACCGACAAGATTTTCGTGGTCGATGAAAACGACGTGTTGCAAGGCGTGCTGCCCATCCGTAAACTCTTGGTCGCCGACCCCGAAGACATGGTGGCGGACGTAATGGCCACCGATGTCGTGCGCTTCCGTCCCGAAGACGACGTGGAAGAAGCGGCGCAGGCGTTTGAACGTTATGACTTGGTCACCGCGCCGGTTGTCGATGAAAACAAAAAGTTGATCGGCAGGATCACCATTGACGAAATGGTGGACGTGATCCGTGAAGAATCCGAAGCCGACATGTTTAACATGGCCGGTTTGCAAGAAGAAGAGGACTTGTTCGCCCCGATTTGGGACTCGGTGAAAAACCGCTGGATGTGGCTTGCCATCAACCTGTGTACCGCCTTTATCGCCAGCCGCGTAATTGGCGCATTTGAAGGCAGTATCGAGAAAATCGTCGCACTGGCCGCGCTGATGCCCATCGTCGCCGGCATCGGCGGCAACTCCGGCAACCAAACCATCACCATGATCGTCCGCGCCATGGCGATGGGACAAATGACCAGCACGCAGGCAGGCCGCCTGCTGAAAAAAGAAGTCGGCGTCGCCCTCGTCAACGGCATTATTTGGGGCACCGTGATGGGCGTGATTTCATGGCTGCTCTACGGCAACATCGGCATCGGTTTGGTCATGGTGGCCGCAATGACCTTGAACCTTTTGCTGGCCGCAACCGTCGGCGTCCTCATTCCCGTTATGATGGAAAAAGCCGGACGCGACCCCGCATTGGGCAGCTCGGTGCTGATTACTGCAGTTACCGACTCCGGCGGCTTCCTGATTTTCTTGGGATTGGCTACATTGTTTTTGTTGTAACAACCTTTATCCCAATCAGCAAAAGGTTGGGTTTGTAACATCCTTCTTGATTGTTCAAAACCATTTGATAAGGCCGTCTGAAAACAAATATTATTCAGACGGCCTTTCTGATAACATGACAACAATTTGTCCGATTCGGAGCCGCCATGAATTTCCCACCACTCAAATCCCCCCTAAAATTTTACGCCGTCGTTCCCACCGCCGACTGGGTTGAGCGCATGGTTAAAGCAGGTGCCGACACGGTGCAACTGCGCTGCAAAACCCTGCATGGTGACGAGTTGAAACGTGAAATCGAACGTTGCGTTGCAGCCTGCCAAAACAGCGTAACCCAGCTTTTTATCAACGACCACTGGCGCGAAGCGATTGCCGCAGGTGCATACGGCGTACATCTCGGACAGGAAGACATGGACACTGCCGACCTCGCCGCGATTGAAGCCGCCGGTTTGCGCTTGGGCTTGAGTACGCACTCCGTCGCCGAACTCGACCGCGCCTTGTCCGTGCACCCCAGCTACGTCGCCAGCGGCGCGATTTTCCCGACCACGACCAAACAAATGCCCACTGCCCCGCAAGGTTTGGACAAACTGCGTGAATACGTCAGACAGGCACGCGGCACGCCCGTCGTCGCCATCGGCGGCATCGATTTGAACAATGCCGAAGATGTGCTTGCCACCGGCGTTTCCTCGCTCGCCGTCGTCCGCGCCGTGACCGAAGCGGAAAATCCCGAAGCGGTGGTTAAAGCGTTTCAGGCTTTGTGGAATGAATAAGGCCGTCTGAAAATAAGAAGCCCGGTAAGAGGAGCAAACATCATGAAGATTATATTGAACAATGAAGCCATCACATTAAACGGCACAACTATCGCCGACCTTATCGCCCAAACCGCGCCGCAAAAACCGTTTGCCGTTGCCGTCAATACCCATTTTGTCGCCAAAGGCGCGTATGCGGAAACGGTTTTGAACGAAAACGATAAAGTGGACATTGTGCGCCCGGTAGTTGGCGGATAAGCGGTTTTACTGCGCGTATAGCTGCGCTATTGGTTTAATGCTGAGAAAAGGAAAAGAGATGTTTATCGTATCGTTGGAATATATTAAAGACTTGGCTGCGGTTGAAACCTACCTGTCAGAGCATATTGCGTATCTCGAACGGTATTATCAAGCAGGTGTATTTGTGATGTCTGGACGCAAACAGCCGCGGACAGGTGGCATTATCCTGATGAAAGCATCAGGCAGGGAACAGGTGGAAAAGTTAATTGCAGAAGACCCGTTTCACCGAGAAGGCGTAGCGAAATACACGATTACCGAGTTTATTCCGACTAAGGTCGCCGAAGGACTTGAAAACTATTTGGAAACTATCTGAACCGATTTTTCAGAAGGCTATTGCCTCAAAAATAATATTACAAAGGAATCCATCATGTTTACCCTATATGGAGAAACTTTCCCTTCACGGCTGCTGCTCGGTACGGCTGCTTATCCGACGCCGGAAATCCTCAAGCAGTCTGTTCAAATCGCGCAACCGGCGATGATTACCGTTTCATTGCGCCGTGCCGGCAGCGGCGGCGAAGCGCACGGGCAGGGTTTTTGGTCGTTGTTGGAAGAAATGGGCGTGCCTGTGTTGCCCAATACCGCAGGCTGTCAAAGCGTTCAGGAAGCCGTAACTACTGCGCAAATGGCGCGTGAAGTGTTTGATACCGATTGGATCAAGCTCGAACTTATCGGCGACGACGATACGTTGCAGCCCGATGTGTTCCAGCTTGTCGAAGCGGCGGAAATTCTGATTAAAGACGGCTTCAAAGTGCTGCCTTATTGCACTGAAGACCTGATTGCCTGCCGCCACCTGCTCGACGCAGGCTGTCAGGCGTTGATGCCGTGGGCGGCGCCGATTGGTACGGGTTTGGGCGCGGTTCATGCTTATGCGTTGAAAGTCCTGCGCGAACGCCTGCCCGACACGCCGTTGATTATCGACGCAGGCTTGGGTTTGCCTTCGCAGGCGGCGCAAGTGATGGAATGGGGTTTTGACGGCGTGTTGCTGAATACCGCCGTTTCCCGCAGCGGCGATCCGGTCAATATGGCACGCGCTTTTGCGCTTGCGGTCGAGTCGGGCCGTCTGGCCTATGAGGCGGAACCTGTGGAGGCGCGTGAGAAAGCGCGCGCCAGTACGCCGACGGTGGGCCAGCCTTTCTGGCATTCGGCGGAATATTGAAAAACATTAGGGCGTGTCGAACACGCCCTTTTTTATTGGTGGAAAACCTGATTTTAGGTTGAACAGAATGTTTAGACGGCCTTGGCCAAAAGCTGTTTCAATGGCTTTAAGATTTGCCATGCCTGCGCTTTGAGTTGCGGCTGCATCAGCAGGCGGGCGGGGTGGGGAATGACGAAATGCGGCCGCTCTGCGCACAATTCGTTCATCAACCCGATCATGTCGGGGCTGTCGAAGATTTTGCCGAGAAACAATACTGCGCGCGCTTGCGAAGCGGTCAGCTCGTTTTGCATTTCGGCAAGCTCGGCGCGGATGTGTTCGACATCGGGCAGGGCGGTGAACACGGGCGCGGTTTTGACCCATGCGGTTTTGTGCGCATGCTCGGGTTTAAGGCCGATGGCGGCGAGGATGTTGTCGAGAAGCGTGCCGACATCGCCGCTAAAGAGCGTGCCGTGCAGGCTGTCTTCGGTGGACGGGCAAATGCTGACCACCATGATTTCAGACGGCCTGATGGTTACGTCAAGACGGGGCAGATTGTCTGAATGCGCGGCTTTTTCTGTTTTTGCCGGTGTTTCGGCCATGGTTTTGGGTGCCGCTTCGGGAACGCGGACAGCAGGTTTGGCCGTTTGCGCAGTGGCAATGGCGGCGGTGCGTGCCTGATGGGCACTTGCGGATAAAGTGCGCACGGCTTGCGCGGTATCGGCAGCAATGGCTTTGGGGCGGACGGGTGCGGCTGATGCTGCGGTTTGAGGCGCGGCATGGATGATTTTGGCGTTTCGGTTCAGCCACATCGGGCCCAAGCCCAAGGCTTCGTGCAGGTGCAGGTAGCGGCT
>CAUSHT010000131.1:0-4451 GCA_963531275.1 uncultured Neisseria sp. | reverse complement strand
TGTTCATGGTGCGAATTGGAATCGATGTTGCGCTTTTCTTTGCGAAGCGGATCGGAAACGGCCACAATCAATGAAGAGCGCGCGCACAAGGTATTCATGATTTCAAACAAGACATTATTATCCAGCAGCCGCGCCAATTCGACATGGAAGGCATTGGACAGGCGGTTCCAACCCACGCGGTCGCCGCTTTCGGAGGCTGCGCCCTCTTGCTCAATCATGGCGTAAAGCGGTTGCAGACGCGTTTCCAAATCAGGCATATCAATGAGGACGCTCAGAATCATGCTTTCCATTTCGATACGCGTGTTGAACACGTCTTTCATTTCTTTCAAGTCCGGCACATGGACAAATGCGCCGCGGTTGGGCTGTAAATCGACGATTTTGTCGTGCGCCAAAAGCGATAATGCGCCACGCACGGTATTGCGGGAGCAAACCATTTGTCGGCAAAGCTCGGACTCAGTCAGTTTTTTGCCCGGCAACAGCAGATGGTCGGTAATGCCGTCCAAAATCAATGCGTACACGCGGAAAAGTTCGGAATCGTGACGCTCTTCCAAAATAAGCGATGAAGTTGCAGGCGCAACGTTGGTATTATTTTCGTAATCCATAATGTTTCCCCTGTATCCGTATTAAGGCGCAAGCGTTTACAAACCAGCATCTTTCGGGGTTGTTTAAAATATAATTAAAAATTGTTGACAATGTTAAACGAAACTTGCACAATGAGATCAACAAGCCAAGTTATAAAGGCTGATAGAGAGAGAAGAAAAAGGAATAAAAAGCAAGCAGATATATTCATGTTAATGCGTGAATATATCTGCTTTTTTTGTGGGTAGCCGATTCACGCTCCGACACGCCCACCCTGAAACCGCCCTATTCTGTTTCGACGATCTCGAAGCTGTGGCTCATTTTTGCCGCTTTACCCAGCATAATCGATGCGGAGCAATATTTTTCGGCAGACATCTGTACGGCGCGTTCAATCGCACTTTCTTGCAAATCCCGACCATATACTTTGAAGTGGATATGGATTTCGGTAAACACGCGCGGCGCGATGTCGGCGCGTTTGGCAGTCACTTCGGCACGGCAGTCGGTGATTTTTTGGCGTTGTTTCTCGGCAATCATCACGACATCGATGCTGGAGCAGCCTGCTACACCCAACAACAGCATTTCCATCGGGCTGGGGCCGCGTTTGACTTCGCCTTCAGCCGCCGCGCCTTCCATCACAACGCTATGTCCGTTTGCCGTTGTACCGACGAAGCACATTCCGTCTATCCATTTTGAAGTAACTTGCATGGTGTCTTTTTTATCCGTAAAAGCATTAATCCGATATTGTAAACAATTTCAAGTGATAAACCTAGTCAGGCCGTCTGAAAAATACAATCAATTACAATTGGTCTGAACGCATTATTCGTCCCGATACGCCCAGTGGTTGACCGGCCCGTGCCCTGCCCCGATGCCCAAAGGATGGGAAATGGCGGCGGCAATATAGTTTTTTGCCGTTTGAACCGCCTCGGAAACGCTAAACCCTTTTGCCAACTCGGCAGTGATGCAGGCAGAAAACGTGCAGCCCGTGCCATGCGTATGCGGCGTTGGGAAACGTTTGCTGTTCAGCTCGATGGTTTCGTATGGCGTAAACAGCCAGTCGGTGCAATATTCGCTTTGGCTGTCGGCAAGATGGCCGCCTTTAATCACTACATTTTTCACACCCCAATCCTGAAGAATTTTGGCGGCGCGTTCCGCATCTCGGCGGTTTTCAATATTGATACCCGTCAAAGCCTGCGCTTCGGGCAGATTGGGGGTCAATACGTCCGTATGTGGCAGCAGCAGGCGTTTCATGGCTTCGACGGCTGAATTTTCCAACAACGGCGCTCCGCCTTTGGCAATCATGACCGGATCCAACACGCGTTTGCCGAAGTCGCATTCGGCGGTTTGTTCCGCCACGCATTCGATGATTTCCGCCGTACCCAGCATGCCGATTTTATAGGCACGGATTTGAAAATCCTCCTGAATCGCAGCAATTTGCGCGGCAATCATGTCGGTCGGTATCGGATGCACTGCCGATACGCCCAAAGTATTTTGTGCGGTAACCGCGGTCAGTACGCTGGTACCGAACACGCCGCGCATCTGAAACGTCTTCAAATCCGCCTGTATGCCCGCGCCGCCGCCGGAATCTGAGCCGGCAATCGTCAACGTTTGAATAAAAAGTTCGTCCATCGTATCCTCCTGTTTTTCAGACGGCCTTTTACTTATCGTTATGGGAAGCTGTTTGGTTTTATCCGCAAACAAAGGCATTCGCCGTCTATTTTTCCGAATGCCTTATCCGTTGTTTTACCAAAAACAAATGTATGTTCTCGGGCGAAATATCTTAACAAACAAAAGGCCGTCTGAAAACTATTTTCATTTTCAGACGGCCTGTTCAATTTTAAACCTATTCAGGCTTAATCTTCGTATGCGTCAATCGGCAAGCAGGAGCAAATCAGATTGCGGTCACCATACACTTCATCTACACGTTTCACGCTCGGCCAGAATTTGTGTTCGCGGACGAACGGCAAGGGGAAGACGGCTTCTTCGCGGGAGTACGGATGCGTCCATTCGCCGGTTACATCAGACGCGGTGTGCGGAGCGTTGACCAGCGGATTGTCTTCTTTCGGCCATTCGCCGCGCTCGACTTTCAGCACTTCCTGTTTGATTTGTTTCAGGGCGGCGATGAAGCGGTCGAGTTCGGCTTTGCTTTCGCTCTCGGTCGGCTCAATCATCAGCGTACCGGCAACAGGGAAGGAAACCGTCGGTGCGTGGAAGCCGTAGTCCATCAGGCGTTTGGCGATGTCGGTTTCGGTGATGCCGCTTTCAGCTTTAAGCGGACGCAAATCGACGATACATTCGTGCGCGACGCGGCCGTTTTTGCCTGTGTACAGGACGGGATAGTCTTCGCTCAGGCGTTTGGCGACGTAGTTGGCGTTGAGCAATGCCCAGCGCGTTGCCTGCTCCATGCCTTGTTTGCCCATCATGGTCAGGTACATCCAAGTAATCGGCAGGATGGACGCAGAACCATATGCTGCGGCAGCCACGGCAGTTTGATCGGCACTGGCATTGTGCATATCGGTCACCACATGGCCTGGTGCGAATGGAGCCAAATGGGCTTTCAAGCCAATCGGACCTATGCCCGGGCCGCCACCGCCGTGAGGGATACAGAAGGTTTTGTGCAGGTTCATGTGCAACACGTCCGCACCGACTTCGGCAGGCTGCATGATGCCGATTTGGGCGTTGAGGTTGGCGCCGTCCATGTAAACCTGTCCGCCGTTTTCGTGAATAATGCGGCAGATGTCGCGGATGCCTTCTTCGTACACGCCGTGGGTGGACGGATAGGTAATCATGATGGCGGACAAAGCGTCGCGGTGTTGCTCGGCTTTGGCTTTCAAATCGTCAATGTTGACGTTGCCGTGTTCGTCGGTATCGACAACGACGACTTTCAAGCCCAGCATGGCCGCAGTCGCAGGGTTGGTACCGTGGGCTGATTTTGGAATCAGACAGATGTTGCGGTGTCCCTCGCCATTGGCTTCTTGGTAACGGCGGATGGAGAGCATACCGCTGTATTCGCCCTGTGCGCCGGAGTTAGGCTGGAAGGAAATCGCGTCAAAGCCGGTAATGGCTTTCAGGCTGTTTTCCATATCGGCAAGCAATTCGCGATAGCCGGCGGTTTGCGCTTCGGGAGCGTAAGGGTGGATGTCGGTGAACTCAGCCCAAGTAATCGGCAACATTTCCGCAGTCGCGTTGAGTTTCATGGTGCAGCTGCCCAATGAAATCATGCTGCGGTTCATCGCCAAGTCGCGGTCTTCGAGTTTTTTCAGGTAGCGCAACATTTCGTGTTCGGTGTGGTAACTGTTGAACACAGGATGTTGCAGAATGTCGTCTTGACGCAGCAATTCGGCGTTCAGACGGCCTTTGACATCATCGGCAAATGTGAACGTATCTTTGCCGGTAAACGCGCGGTACAAATCGACCAAATCTTCGTATGCCGACGTTTCATGGAACGCAGCCGCAACTTGAGTGTCGTTGACGCGGCGCAGGTTGTAACCCGATTCCAAAGCAGCGGCAAACACTTGGTCTGCTTTCTCTTTGCTGCCGAAATCAACGGTAACGGTATCGAAAAAGACTTTGTGAACCACATTCAGGCCGTCTGAAACCAGTGCATCGGCAAAGGCAGAAGCCAGCGTGTGAATGCGGTTGGCGATACGTTTCACGCCTTCGGGGCCGTGATAGACGGCGTACATGCCCGCCAAGTTCGCCAGCAATGCCTGCGCGGTACAAATATTGGATGTGGCTTTTTCGCGGCGGATGTGTTGCTCACGGGTGGACAAAGCCATGCGCAAGGCAGGTTTGCCCGATGCGTCTTTGGATACGCCGATGATGCGGCCCGGAGCGGAACGTTTGAACTCGTCTTTAAACGCGAAATAAGCAGC
>CAUSHT010000130.1:0-4460 GCA_963531275.1 uncultured Neisseria sp. | reverse complement strand
TGAACGCGAAACCGTTAAAGCGGAATATCGAATGCGGCGTGGTGGCTGAAAATCTGATGCAAAAGATTGGCGGCGAAGATTGATTTATCGGCACGGCGTGTCGGCAGAAGCGACAGTCTGTATATCGTAGCTGGAAAATTAGTTAGAAAATAATTCACTTGAACAGGTCGTCTGAAAATCTTGGCTTAACCAAAATCCGGCCGTGTAACGCTCGGCGCTAATCATGTTAATAGCTGACGAAATCGCTTTTACATGGCAAAATAACGAGTTAAATATTTGTAATAGGGTAGCCTGAATAGGTTTCAGACGGCCCTGATCTCTTGAAGGAATCAACATGTCTTTGCAAAACATCATTGAAACGGCTTTTGAAAACCGTGCCGAAATCAATCCGAATACCGTTACTCAGGAAGTGCGTGAAGCGGTTTTGGAAACCATCCGCCAACTCGATTCCGGCAAACTGCGCGTTGCCGAGCGTTTGGGTGTGGGCGAATGGAAAGTCAACGAATGGGCGAAAAAAGCCGTATTGCTGTCTTTCCGCATTCAGGACAATGAAATCCTCAACGACGGTGTGAACAAATACTTCGACAAAGTACCGACTAAATTTGCCGATTGGTCTGAAGACGAATTCCGCAGCGCAGGTTTCCGCGCAGTTCCGGGTGCGGTTGCCCGCCGCGGCAGCTTTGTGGCGAAAAATGTCGTGTTGATGCCTTCTTATGTCAATATCGGCGCATACGTTGACGAAGGTGCGATGGTCGATACTTGGGCGACTGTCGGCTCTTGCGCGCAAATCGGTAAAAACGTGCACTTGAGCGGCGGCGTCGGCATCGGCGGCGTACTCGAGCCTCTGCAAGCCAGCCCGACCATTATTGAAGACAACTGCTTCATCGGTGCGCGTTCTGAAATCGTTGAGGGCGTGATTGTCGAAGAAGGCAGCGTGATTTCTATGGGTGTGTTCATCGGTCAATCCACCAAAATCTTTGACCGTACTACCGGCGAAATCTATCAAGGCCGTGTACCGGCCGGTTCGGTTGTCGTATCCGGCAGCATGCCTTCCAAAGACGGCAGCCACAGCCTCTACTGCGCGGTTATCGTTAAACGCGTGGACGCGCAAACCCGTGCAAAAACCAGCGTGAACGAATTGTTGCGCGGTATCTAATCGGATAACGATGACGCCGACTGAGGATGGGTGGCAAAGCCTGCTTTACGGTCGGGTGTGAACACAAAACAGGCAGAATGTTCTGCCTGTTTTTTTATGGCTTAAAGGCCGTCTGAAACGATTTCAGACGGCCTTTTGTTTTTGATGATGGGTTGTTTAAGAGTAATCGAAGGAGAGGGGTTCCTTGCCTGAAATTACGCTTTCGGCCAGTCGGCGCAATAGTATTGCCAATAGACTTCGATAAAAGGAATCTCGCCGTAATCGCACAACCACGGTTTGGCGCGTGTGGTGTAGTGGATAACGGGCGGGACGGTGTCGGGTTTGGGGAATACTTCGCTGAGGTTTCGTTTTTGGAAGTATTCGACTGCGCCGGTTTGGAAGTTCCAAGATTCTTCTAATTGCAGCCAGTTTTTTTGAAATACGGTGTTTAGAAAGCATTGGTCGCCATAGGGTACGGCTTCGTTGAGGCAGGCAGCGGTTTTCAGCAGTTGTGCCGCGATATTGTGTTCCCGCCATTGCGCCAGGTCGGCCAACAGCATGCCTGAATTGAAATAGGGCGTGGTGTGCAGGCCGGTCGGGTGATTCCATTCGGTACGGGCAAAAAAGGAATCTTGTACTGCTGCAACGGGATAGCCGCGCATATCGAGGTTGAACAAATCGTGTAAGGATTGGGTAACCACCATATCGCTGTCGAGATAAAGGGCGCGGTCGACGGGCAGATGTTGCATCATCAGGCGGAAAAATGCGGCATCTGAAATATGGGACAAGCGGCGATATTGGCTGAAGTCGACTTCGATTTTGACGTCATTCAGGCGGTTGCCGCTGGCCGCGAGCTTTTGGTTGGTATAGTCGATCCATTCCCGCCTGAAGGTATTATGCATGAGGTAGAAGTCGACATTTGTGTTGTGGGTACAGATGGATTTCATCAGGGTATGAACCTGCTCGGCATAGCCGGTATCGGCGGCAAGGACGATGGTGATGTTGCTCATTGGTTAAATTCCCTTTATTTGCAATGTATTAAGTTTTTTTAGTTATCTTCTTGGCATTGTGCAGTCGGTAAAGCGGCGCGGTCTTCGTTTTCCGATACGGCTTTTTCTACTAAATCGCGTTGCAGTTGTTTGCCGGCTTTGATGCCCAATTTGCGCAGTTTTTCAGTGCTGCTGATGAGGTTGCCCCTGCCGGAAACCAAGCGGCCATAGGCCGTCTGAAACTGGGATTGAGCCTGACCAAGCGCTTTATTGATGCCGTCCATGCTTTCGACAAAGCCGACAAATTTGTCATAAAGTTTGCTGCCTGCCTCGGCAATCGCCAGCGCGTTTTGGTTTTGCTGCTCATTGCGCCAGATGTTGGCAACGGTGCGTAGGGTGGCAAGCAGGGTGCTGGGGCCGGTCAGCATGATGCGTTTGTCGAAACACTCTTGGAAGAGGTTTGGATCGTGTTGCAGGGCAAGGAGGTAGGCCGGTTCGACAGGGACGAACATAAAGACGAAATCCAGCGTTTTGACGCCCTCAAGGTCGGTGTAATCCTTCGCTGCCAAGCTTTTGATGTGGGCGCGGATGCTGGCGACGTGGTTGGCAAGCTCGCGCTCTGCTTCTGCGCCGGTGCTTTGCGTATAGCGGACGTAGGCGGTCAGCGATACTTTGGAGTCGATGACGATTTGTTTGTTGTCGGGCAGATTGATGAGGACGTCGGGCTGGAGGCGGCGCTGGGTGCCGTCTGCTTCGTGGCGGACGCTGGAGGCTTGAACGATGTATTCGCGGCCTTTTTGCAGGCCGGAATTTTCCAATACGCTTTCCAAAATCATCTCGCCCCAGTTGCCTTGGGTTTTGTTTTGCGTGCCGGTCAGCGCAGTGGTCAGCGCTTTGGCATCGTGGTGGAGCTGGGTGTTGAGGGTTTGCAGGCGTTTGAGCTCGTTTTCGATGGTCAAGCGCTCTTTGGCTTCTTTTTCATAGGTTTGCTGAACCAGCTCGCTGAAGCCGTGTATGCGTTCGTTGAGCGGATTGAGCAGTTGCTGGAGGTGATCGTGGTTTTGCTCGGTAAAGCGGCGGCTTTTCTCTTCTAAAATAGTGTTGGCGAGGTTTTGGAACTGGTCGCTTAGGTTTTTACGCGCATCTGCCAATAGAGCTAATTTTTCTTCGGCAGCCTGACGGTCTTTTTCCGATTGGGTGTTGAGGCGCTCGTTTTGGACTTGAAGCGCGTGGTTTTGCTCCAAAAGGGCGGCGTATTCTTGTTTCAGACGGCCTTTTTCGGCTTCCTGTTGCTGTAAAAGGCTGTTTTTATCGTCGATATTGGCTTTTTCTTGGGTCAGTTGTGTGGAGAGGCGTTCGTTTTGGACTTGCAGCGCATGGTTTTGCTCTAACAGCGTGTCGTAGTCTTGTTTCAGACGGCCTTTTTCCGTTTCTTGTTGTTGCAAAAGCGTATTTTTATCCGCACTCAATGCCTGTTCTTGAACCAGCTGAGTGTTTAGACGTTCGTTGTTGATTTGCAGGTTTTGCGCGCTTTGCTGCCATTTTGCACATTCGTGTTTTAAAGCTTCGGCTTCGGCCTCGCAATCTTGCAGATAGGCAATCTGTTTTTCGGCTGCGGCAAAGCGGTTGCCCGTTTCCTGCAATTCGTCTTGCAATTCCTGCACGGTATGGCGGCTTTGCGCCAAATCCGCCACAGTTTGAGCCTGCACCTGTTCGGCAAACTCATGCAGGCGGCGGCTTTCAGCCAATTCTTGCAAAACAATAAAGTGTCGGCTTTGAGCTTGGTAGCGTGTTATCAGCCAAGCAAGCAGCGCGCCGATAAAAAATGCGGCCGCGCCGGTCAGAATTAGGGTGTTGTTCATGCTGGAAATAGTCAATACGCAGAATGTTTCACTATATCATATATTTGCGGCGCATTTTATGGTCGGATAGGCGCTAGAAACGCGTATTTTCTTTAAAAGAAGCTGAGACCTTTGCAAAAATAGCCTGTTAACGAAATTTGACGCATAAAAATGCGCCAAAAAATTTTCAATTGACTAAAACCCTCCTAATATTGAGCAAAAAGTAGGAAAAATCAGAAAGGTTTTGCATTTTGAAAATGAGATTGAGCATAAAATTTTAGTAACCTATGTTATTGCAAAGGTCTCAAGCTATTAAAGGTATTGATTTTGACTAATCAAAGCTTTGATTTGCGAAAAAGATAGGTTTATAACATTTTGAATTTAAATTAATATTTAATTTAGAGTGCAATTTTGCAACAAAAAAGGAGGGATTTTATGGACGCAGCAAGATACGTTTGTAGTGTGTATGTAATTAAGACATCGGTGTCATTGAAA
>CAUSHT010000129.1:0-4510 GCA_963531275.1 uncultured Neisseria sp. | reverse complement strand
AAATATACGAAATTCGTAACTTTGATTTTTAGGATAGAAGTTATGAATTTACAAGAAGTTTTTACAAGGCGATTTAAGGAAGCGAGAAAAGCAAAAAATTTGACGCAGGAGAAGCTGGGACTGGCGATAGGATTAGATGAGTTTGTGGCAAGTACGCGTATTAATCGTTATGAGAAAGGAAATCATCAGCCTGATTTGAATACTTTGCAGAAAATTGCTGAAGTATTGGAAGTTCCACCAGCCTTTTTTTTCAGCGATGATGAATTTTCTGTAAAAATTTTAGATTTATATAAGAATAATTAAGGTGTGTTGTGATGAGGCCGTCTGAAAAAATACTTTCAGACGGCCTTTTGTGTACAAAAGCTGTTAAAATCGAAGCTATAACCGTTTATCCGCAGGCATCTTATGAATCCCTTAATCTCCGACTTCCAAACCCAGCAACAACGTACTCCCGTTATCGTCGCCCTTGATTTTGCCAACGAAAAAGACACACTCGGATTTGTCCGTAATCTTGACCCGACATTGTGTCAAATCAAAATCGGCAAAGAGCTGTTTACCGCAACCGGCCGTAATTTAGCAGAAAGTCTAATTAATCAAGGTTTCAAACTTTTCCTCGATTTGAAATACCACGATATTCCCCACACCGTCGCGCAGGCATGCAAAGTGGCCGCCGATATGGGCGTTTGGATGGTCGATATGCACGCATCGGGCGGCCGCCGCATGATGGAAGCTGCCGTAGAAGCCGTTGCCGGATGTCACACCAAGCCGCTTTTGATCGGAGTAACCGTGTTGACCAGCATGGAACAAAGCGACTTGGCCGAAATCGGTTTGAACATCGCCCCTGAAGAACAAGTCATCCGCTTGGCGAAACTGGCGCAAAGTTCGGGCTTGGACGGCGTGGTATGTTCCGCCCAAGAAGCCGCACCGTTGCGCCGCGAATTGGGACAAGATTTTGTCTTGGTAACGCCCGGCATTCGTTTGGACGTTGCCGGCAATAACGACGACCAACGCCGCATCATGACACCGGCCGAAGCATTGGCAGCAGGCTCGACTTATCTGGTAATGGGCCGTCCGGTAACCAAAGCTGCCGATCCGGTAGCCGTATTGCGCGAAGTGAACCGCGTGGCGAATGCTTAAGTATAATAATTTTGATGTTGTTCAAAGAAGCTACCTCACTTTGATACGGTAGATAAATAGCCAGAAAATTTCAGCTTGGAAAGGAATTTATCCGATGTCTCAATGTAGTCCAGATGTGAGTAATATTTTTGATCTTGATGCATTCCCGGAAGATGATTTGCTTGTAACGGATGCACCTGTTGGATGGTATGCAATCGTATCGCATAAAATTGTCAAAGAAGGGCTTCCTGTTAGATTCATGTATCGGGAGCATCAAGGAAATTTACCATTTGACAGCGGATGGCGAGTATTTTCCGGAACAGAAGATAATGAATACACGAATAATCCTGAAAATTTCTCTTTTCATAGTTTAACGCGGCTTACTCATTATCAAGCAGATGTTGGAGAGCTGTTTTGGATGGATATTGGTAGTGTTTTTGAGAAAAAAGAAGGAGAGGATTGTTTTTCTCCTGTTGCCGATTGGTCTCCTTTCGACTTTGAAGAATAATAAAAAGTCAGATTTTATTTTTAATCAGTAAATCTGCCAGATAAGTGCTGAGAATATATTGAAGTTTTCACACATATAAACAACTTATTTTGGAGTGCATAAAATGCCCACCAAGTTCCAACAAGAAACTCTCAAATCTCGTTTTGCACAAGCCAAAGTCCTGGTTGTCGGCGATGTGATGCTCGACCGCTATTGGTTTGGCGATGTGTCCCGTATTTCTCCTGAAGCCCCCGTGCCGGTGGCGAAAATTTCCCGTATTGACCAACGCGCGGGTGGCGCGGCAAACGTTGCGCGCAATATCGCCTCATTGGGCGGCAAAGCAGGGTTGTTGTCCGTAACCGGCGATGATGAAGCTGCAGATGCACTGGATGCGTTGATGGCGCAAGACGGTGTTTCTTCCTATCTGATGCGTGACAAGCAAATTGCGACTACTGTCAAACTGCGCGTTGTTGCTCGCAACCAGCAGCTTATCCGACTTGATTTTGAAGAGCCGCCGCATCGTGAGGTATTGGAACAAATCAAGCAGCAATACCGCGAAGTGTTGCCTGAATATGATGCCATTATTTTTTCAGATTACGGCAAGGGCGGCCTGTCGCATATTTCCGATATGATTGATTGGGCGAAACAGGCCGGTAAACCTGTTTTAATCGATCCCAAAGGCGACGATTACGAAAAATATGCCGGCGCTACGCTGATTACGCCGAATCGTGCTGAATTGAAAGAAGTGGTAGGCAGCTGGAAAAACGAAAACGATTTGACCGAAAAAGCCCAAAACCTGCGCCGTCATCTTGATTTGAATGCGATTTTGCTGACCCGAAGCGAAGAGGGCATGACCTTGTTCAATGAGGGCGAGCCGATTTATCAGCCTACACGGGCTCAAGAAGTCTATGATGTATCCGGTGCGGGCGATACCGTTATTGCCGGAGTGGGCTTGGGTTTGGCGGCAGGTTATACCATGCCCGAAGCGATGCACCTTGCCAATACGGCAGCAGGCGTTGTCGTGGCAAAACTTGGTACGGCGGTTTGCTCGTTTGCCGAATTGACCAAGGCATTGGAAGAGCAATAATTGCTGTTTCAGACTGCCTTAAAATCTAAATGCCGTCTGAAAATAGAGTTGGAAAAATAATCCAGACAGACAAGTTTTTATTTTCAGACGGCATGATTTCTTCAAGGCCGTCTGAAAAATCAAAATAAAGGAAACTCATTATGACCATTATCGTAACAGGTGCGGCCGGCTTTATCGGCAGCAACATCGTCAAAGCACTTAACCAGCGCGGTATTACCGACATTGTTGCCGTCGACAATTTGAGCAAAGGCGAAAAATTTAAAAACCTTGCCGAGTGTGAAATTGCCCATTATCTCGATAAACACGAATTCATCCGCCAAGTGCGCGGCCATCTTTTGCCTTACGACAATATTGAAGCGGTTTTCCATCAAGGCGCATGTTCCGACACCATGAACCACGACGGCCTCTACATGATGGACAACAACTATCAGTACACGCTTGATCTCTTGGACTGGTGTCAGGACGAACGTATTCCGTTTCTTTATGCTTCCAGCGCCGCCGTGTACGGCAAAGGCGAAATCTTCCGCGAAGAGCGCGAACTGGAAAAACCACTCAATGTTTACGGCTACTCTAAATTCTTGTTTGATCAAGTATTGCGCCGTCGCATGAAAGAAGGCCTGACCGCCCAAGTCGTCGGCTTCCGCTACTTCAACGTATATGGACAGCAGGAGCAACACAAAGGCCGTATGGCATCCGTCGCCTTCCATCATTTCCACCAATACCGAGAACACGGCTATGTTAACCTGTTTGGCGCCAATGACGGCTACGGCAACGGCGAGCAAACACGCGACTTTGTCA
This sequence comes from uncultured Neisseria sp., assembly GCA_963531275.1. Lineage (GTDB taxonomy): Bacteria > Pseudomonadota > Gammaproteobacteria > Burkholderiales > Neisseriaceae > Neisseria. The sequence continues at coordinate 1,022 of CAUSHT010000129.1, read as the reverse complement.
GCGTAGAAGATGTCGCCAAAGTTAACCTTTACTTCTTCGATCATCCCGAGCTTTCAGGCATCTTCAATCTTGGTACAGGCCGCAGCCAACAGTTTAACGAACTTGCCGCCGCCACTGTCAACGCCTGCCGTGTAGCCGAAGGCAAGCCTGAAATGAGTTTGAAAGAGTTGGTTGAAGAAGAACTTATTCGCTATATTCCATTCCCAGATGCACTTAAAGGCAAATATCAGAGCTTCACTCAAGCGGACATCACCAAGTTGCGTGAAGCCGGGTATACAGAAGAATTCTTGGATGTAAAACAAGGCGTCAGCCGTTACGTGAAATGGATGCTGGAGAACTTGGTTTAAGTCCTTCTGATTTGAATGATAAGGCCGTCTGAAAAAGGATTTTCAGACGGCCTTATTATTTTGGGAAATTTTAAAATGAGAAATTTACTTTTCTTCGATGGAGATTGGAATAGTATTTTCAAAACTCATGTTTTATAAAAGATTTAGCTTATCAGGGGGATATCTGATGGGGTATTGGTTGATTACTTTTCTAAAAGCGATTGGGATAATTAGATGTGAATAGGTATAAATAGGCTAAGGTTATGGCCTGTAAAAATAACTGAGAGTTCTTGTTTTGTAGATTGTAATAGACAAAAAAATAACCGCTTAAAAGCAGTAAATGGTGCCCGGAGCCGGAATCGAACCGGCACGGCCGGTTTAGGGCCGACGGATTTTAAGTCCGTTGTGTCTACCTATTTCACCACCCGGGCGTAGACAGTAAATTGAGATATTGGAGGCGGGGGCGCGGATTTGAACCGGCCTGTATAAGGGTTGCACCCCTTATAGCATAAACACTCTGCCACCCCGCCATGAAAGGGATGGAGGCGAGAGTCGGAATCGAACCGGCGTAGACGGATTTGCAATCCGCTGCATAACCACTTTGCTATCTCGCCAAAACTACGTTTGAGTGTTGTAGTATGAAACTGGAGCGGGAAACGAGTCTCGAACTCGCGACCTCAACCTTGGCAAGGTTGC
>CAUSHT010000128.1:0-4512 GCA_963531275.1 uncultured Neisseria sp. | reverse complement strand
AGATTTCCGTTATCGAAGAAGGCCGCAGCAAAGAGCTGTTCGGCTGGGTTGCGCCACAACCGGACAAATACTCCATCACGCGTACAACCCTCGGCCATTTCCTGAAAAACAAACTCTTCAAGTTCAACACAGCCGTCAACGGCGGCGACCGCGCCATGGTACCGATCGGTACTTACGAGCGCGTGATGCCGCTGGACATCCTGCCTACCTTGCTTTTGCGCGATTTAATCGTCGGCGATACCGACAGCGCGCAGGCTTTGGGTTGCTTGGAATTGGACGAAGAAGACCTCGCTTTGTGCAGCTTCGTCTGCCCGGGCAAATACGAATACGGCCCGCTGTTGCGCAAGGTGCTGGAAACCATTGAGAAGGAAGGCTGATTATGGGCTTGAAACATTTTCTTGAAAAAATCGAACCGCACTTCCTGCCGGGCGGCAAACATGAAAAATGGTATGCCCTCTACGAAGCTGCGGCGACGATTTTCTATACATCCGGCGCGGTAACGCGCAAAGCGGCCCACGTCCGCGATGCGCTCGACTCCAAGCGTATGATGATTTTGGTGTGGCTGGCTTTGTTCCCTGCCATGTTCTACGGTATGTACAACGTCGGCGTACAGGCATTCGGTGCGTTAACGCCTGATTTGCTGCAACAAAATATCGCCAACGACTGGCATTACGCCCTTGCCAACGCTTTGGGCATCAATATGTCGTCTGAAGCGGGCGTATTGAGCAAAATGCTCTTCGGCGCGGTTTTCTTCCTGCCGATTTACGCGACTGTATTTGTCGTGGGCGGCTTCTGGGAAGTCTTGTTCGCCACTGTACGCAAACACGAAATCAACGAAGGTTTCTTCGTGACTTCGATTCTGTTTGCTTTGATCGTTCCCCCTACCCTGCCTTTGTGGCAAGCGGCTTTGGGTATTTCTTTCGGCGTTGTGGTCGCGAAAGAAGTATTCGGCGGTACAGGTAAAAACTTCATGAACCCTGCTCTTGCAGGCCGTGCGTTCCTGTTCTTCGCCTACCCTGCCAACATTACCGGCGACACCGTTTGGACTGCGGTTGACGGCTATTCCGGTGCCACTGCTTTGGCACAATGGGCGGCACACGGTGCAGACGGCCTGAAAAACGCTGTAACCGGTCAAAACATTTCTTGGATGGATGCGTTTATCGGTAACGTACCCGGCTCAATCGGCGAAGTATCCACTTTGGCGCTTTTAATCGGCGGCGCGTTTATCGTGTTTGCCCGCATCGCTTCTTGGCGCATCATTACCGGCGTGATGATCGGTATGATTGCGATGTCTTCACTGTTTAACTTCATCGGCTCGGACACCAACGCCATGTTCTCCATGCCTTGGTACTGGCACTTGGTGGTCGGCGGCTTCGCCATCGGTATGCTGTTTATGGCGACCGACCCTGTTTCCGCTTCCTTTACCAATGTCGGCAAATGGTGGTACGGCGCGCTTATCGGTGTGATGTGCGTATTGATCCGCGTGGTCAACCCTGCTTACCCCGAAGGCATGATGTTGGCGATTCTGTTTGCCAACCTGTTTGCCCCGATTTTCGACTATTTCGTCGCACAAGCGAACATCAAACGCAGAAAGGCACGCAGCAATGGCTAAGAAATTCGATAAAGACAGCTTCAGCGGCACGCTGATTGTGGTATTGGTTGTCAGCCTGATTTGTTCCATCATCGTTGCTGGTGCGGTCGTCGGCTTGAAACCCATCCAAGAGAAACAAAAACTCCAAGACAAACAAGGTTATATCTTGAGCGTAGCCGGTTTGATGGATAAAAACACAGACATCAGCAAAACCTTTGCCGAGCGTATCGAGCAACGTGTCGTGGACTTGGCAACCGGCGAATACGTCGCCGATGCGCCTAAAGACTTCAGCGCACGCGTTGCCGGCAAAGACCCTGCCCAAAGCATCCAAATCAAACCTGAAGACGATTTGGCAGGCATCAAAAGCCGTGCCAAATACACTGAGGTTTACTTGGTAAAAGGCGAAGACGGCAAAGTCAGCCAAATCATCCTGCCTATGCACGGCAACGGCTTGTGGTCTGTCATGTACGGTTTTGTCGCCATTCAACCTGACGGCAACACCATCAACGGCATTACCTACTACGACCAAGGTGAAACCCCGGGTTTGGGCGGCGAAATCGGCAACCCTCTGTGGCAACAAAAATTCGTCGGCAAAAAACTGTTTGACGAACAAGGAAAATTTGCCCTGCACGTCGGCAAAGGCGCAAGTTCAGACAAAGAACACGGCGTAGATGCCCTCTCCGGCGCGTCGCTGACGTCTAAAGGTGTGCAAGGTTCGTTCGACTACTGGTTCGGCGAAAACGGCTATATCCCCTACCTGAACAAATTGAAATCAGCAGGAGCACAATAATGGCTGACATGAAACGCTTGAAACATTTGATGTTTTCACCCTTTATCGACAACAACCCGATTGCCTTGCAGGTTTTGGGTATTTGTTCGGCTTTGGCGGTTACCACCAAACTTCAGACGGCCATCGTAATGGGTATTTCCGTAGCTTTGGTAACCGGTTTTTCCAGCTTCTTCATTTCTTTGGTACGCAACTACATCCCCAACAGCATCCGTATTATTGTGCAAATGGCGATTGTTGCTTCCTTGGTGACGCTGGTTGACCAACTGCTCCAAGCTTTTGCCTATGAGCTGTCCAAACAGCTGTCCGTATTCGTCGGCCTGATTATTACCAACTGTATCGTAATGGGCCGTGCCGAAGCATTCGCCATGAAAGAGCCTCCTTTGGAGAGCTTGGTTGACGGTATCGGCAACGGCGCAGGTTACGGCATGATGCTGATCATCATCGCCACCATCCGCGAACTGATCGGCTCAGGCAAGCTCTTTGGCTACACCATTTTCCAAACCGTACAAGATGGCGGCTGGTATCAAACCAACGGCTTGTTCCTGCTTGCCCCTAGCGCGTTCTTCATCATCGGCTTCTTGGTATGGGGTCTGCGCACTTGGAAACCTGAACAGGCGGAGAAATAACACATGGAACATTACTTAAGCCTCTTTGTAAAATCCGTCTTTCTGGAAAACATGGCACTTTCCTTCTTCTTGGGGATGTGTACATTTTTGGCGGTATCTAAAAAAGTATCCACTGCATTCGGTTTGGGCGTGGCTGTAACTTTCGTACTCGGTCTGTCCGTCCCAGCCAATCAACTGGTTTACTCGCTGTTGAAAGACGGCGCGCTGGTTGAAGGCGTAGACCTGACCTTCCTGAAATTCATCACCTTCATCGGCGTGATTGCCGCTTTGGTGCAGATTTTGGAAATGTTCTTGGATAAATTCGTCCCTGCCCTCTATAACGCATTGGGTATCTACCTGCCTCTGATTACCGTAAACTGCGCGATTTTCGGTGCCGTATCATTTATGGCGCAACGCGAATACAACTTCGGCGAGTCCGTTGTATACGGTTTCGGTGCAGGTTTGGGCTGGCTTTTGGCTATTGTCGCTTTGGCGGGCATTACCGAAAAAATGAAATATTCGGATGTCCCTAAAGGCCTCAAAGGCTTGGGCATTACCTTTATTGCCGCTGGCCTGATGGCAATGGCGTTTATGTCGTTCTCCGGCATCCAGTTATAAGAAAGGATTCGGCATGGAAATTATTTTAGGTATCGTGATGTTTACCGTCATCGTCTTGGCTTTGGCACTGATGATTCTGTTTGCCAAATCCAAGTTGGTGAGCGAAGGCGACATCACCATCAAAGTCAATAACGAAAAAGAGCTGACGATGCCTGCCGGCGGCAAACTGCTGGGTGCGCTTGCCAGCCAAGGTATCTTCGTTCCTTCCGCCTGCGGTGGCGGCGGCTCATGCGGTCAGTGCCGCGTTGTCGTGAAAAGCGGCGGCGGCGACATTCTGCCGACCGAGTTGTCCCACATCAGCAAACGCGAAGCGCGCGAAGGCTGCCGTCTGTCTTGTCAGGTCAACGTTAAAACCGACATGGACATCGAAGTACCGGAAGAAGTGTTCGGCGTGAAAAAATGGGAATGCACCGTCATCTCCAATGACAACAAAGCCACGTTCATTAAAGAACTCAAGCTTGCCATTCCAGAAGGCGAAGAAGTTCCTTTCCGCGCCGGCGGCTACATCCAAATTGAAGCCCCTCCTCATACTGTTGCCTACAAAGACTTCGACATTCCTAAGGAATACCACGAAGACTGGGACAAATACAATCTGTGGCAGTACGTTTCCAAAGTGGACGAGCCGATTTTGCGTGCCTACTCTATGGCTTCATACCCTGAAGAAAAAGGCATCATTATGCTGAACGTGCGTATCGCTACGCCTCCTCCGCGCGTACCCGATGCGCCTCCGGGACAAATGTCTTCTTACATCTGGTCGCTTAAACCCGGTGATAAAGTAACGATTTCCGGTCCGTTCGGCGAGTTCTTTGCCAAAGATACCGATGCCGAAATGGTATTTATCGGCGGTGGTGCGGGTATGGCTCCGATGCGTTCCCACATTTTCGACCAGCTGAAACGTTTGAATTCCA
>CAUSHT010000127.1:0-4540 GCA_963531275.1 uncultured Neisseria sp. | reverse complement strand
AGGCGGTTTGGCAGGCCGATGGGGCCGAAGCCTACGCGGACGAGGCGGCTGACGGTGAGGCCTTGGCTTTCAAAAATGCGGCGTACTTCGCGGTTGCGGCCTTCTTTGATGACGACGTTGTACCATTTGTTTGCGCCTTCGCCGCCTTGTTCGTAGATGCGTTCGACTTTTGCCAAACCGTCTTCGAGCATGACGCCTTCTTCGGTCAGGACGCGCATTTGTTCGGTGGTCAACTCGCCCAATACGCGCACGGCGTATTCGCGTTCGACTTCAAAGCTGGGGTGGGCGAAGCGTTGAACCAGTTCGCCTGAAGTGGTCAGGATCAAAAGGCCGCTGGTATTGATGTCCAAACGGCCGATAGCCACCCAGCGGCTGCTGGCTGCTTGCGGCAGGCGGTCGAAGATGCTGATACGGCCTTGCGGATCGTCGCGGGAAACGATTTCGCCTTCTTGTTTGTAGTAGAGGATGATGCGCGGCAGGCGGTCTGCCCATTTGAGTTTGATGATGCTGCCTTTGACGGTAACGTGGTCGTCGGGGGTGACTTTGTCGCCCAGTTGGGCGACGCGGCCGTTGACCGTTACCCAGCCGTTGCTGATCCATTCTTCCATTTCGCGGCGTGAGCCGACGCCGGAAGCGGCCAGGACTTTTTGCAGGCGCTCGGGTTCGAAGCGGGAAAGGTCGCTGCGGCGTTCTTTCAAATCGTGGGCGTGTTCCATGATTTTTTGGTTGGGATTGCGGACCACCAGTTTTTTGGCTTTGGCAGCACGTTGTTTTGGCGCGGTATTTTGAGCTTTAGGGCCGTCTGAAATTTTTTGGCCGTAAGGTTTGCCTGATGTTTTGCGTTCATTGTCTGGATGTTTTTTATTGGCAAAGGATTTGGCCGGTTTGGAAGGTTTTTTGGCGGTAGACGATACGCCGTCGCGCCATTGGCGTTTGCTGGAAGGCTGTTTGGACATGATTTTTCCTAACTCGCTTGAAAAAGCGGTTCTTCTGCGGCGGTTGCGGCAGGGGTTGGATTGGGGGAAAAGGCCGTCTGAAAATCAGATTCAGACGGCCTGCCGATGAAAACTTGTATTGTAACTCAACCAGTAATTTTTTGTTTGAAAATCCGAAAATTATGGTGAAAGGCGTTCGCGTATCCAGTTGCCGTCAACCAGTCGGTATTGGATGCGGTCGTGCAGGCGGCTGGGGCGGCCTTGCCAGAATTCGATGCGGTCGGGAATAACGAGGTATCCGCCCCAATGCGGCGGGCGGGGAACATGCAGGGGGTGTTTGACACCGATGGCCGCGGCTTTGGTCACCAATACGGCTTTGCTGGAAATCACTTCGCTTTGCGCGCTTGCCCATGCGCCGATACGGCTGGTATACGGGCGGCTTTCAAAATATTCGTCCGAAGCGGCTGCATCGAGTTTTTCAATGCGTCCTTCAACGCGCACTTGACGTTCGAGTTCCGGCCAGAAAAAAGTCATGGCGGCAAAGGGGTGTGCCGTATAGGAGCGGCCTTTGCGGCTGTGGTAATTGGTAAAGAAAACAAAGCCTTTGGGGTTGACTTCTTTCAGCAATACCATGCGGCTGTTGGGCCTGCCGTCTTCGCCCACGGCGGCAACGTTGACCGCGGTCGGTTCGTTGACTTCGGCGTGAATCGCTTCGTTCAGCCATTGCTCGAATTGGACAATCGGGTCGGCGTGGCATTCGGCTTCCGACAGCTCGCGTTTGCTGTAATCTTCGCGGATATTGTGCAGATCCATGATTTTCCTCCTTAGGTCTGACTGAATCATACTCCGTTTTTTCAGACGGCCTCAAGGGCATTTTGTGTATAATCGTAGCCCTTTCCAACATAGAACAATACGGAGTCCTGTCATGCAAACCGAAGTCGAACTGAAAATCTTAAATCCGAAAATGGCCGATTCCCTGCCTGCTTATGCAACGCCCGGTTCTGCCGGTTTGGACTTGCGCGCCTGCTTGGATGAAGCTGTTGTATTGCAGCCGGGCGATGTATATCTCGTTCCTACCGGTTTGGCGGTACATTTGGCCAATCCTGCGTATGCAGCCGTTTTGTTGCCGCGTTCCGGCTTGGGTCATAAACACGGTATTGTTTTGGGTAATTTGGTCGGTTTGATTGACTCGGATTATCAAGGCGAATTGAAGGTTTCTTTGTGGAACCGTGGTAAAGAAGCGTTTACCATCGAGCCGATGGAACGTATCGCGCAAATGGTGATTGTGCCGGTTGTCCAAGCTGCGTTTAAGGTTGTGGACGAGTTTGCCGCCAGCGAGCGTGGTGAAGGCGGATTCGGCAGCACCGGCAAAGCATGATGATTTAAAAGGCCGTCTGAAACAGGGAAAATTGAAATATTCGATTTCGGTTTGCCGCTGTTCAGACGGCCTTTTTATTGAGGCAACCTTTGCATAATTACACACAAGATTGCATTTTTATATCTTGCCTGCATGGCCGGCGCACCCAATAATACAGGCCGTCTGAAACCTTTACGGAGCGTTGTTATGTCCCGCCCCTCACTTTTTCTGCCTTTATTTTTGATTATCTTTGGCGCGATTTGGTTTTTACGCGCTACGGATATTTTGCCTGCGACATCGACAATGATTGCCGGCGCATTAATTATTTTGGGCCTTGCCGTGTTGATTATGGACGGCATCAACAAACAGTCCATTGTTTCCGGCCCGATGCTGGTTTATATCGGTACAGCCATTTATCTGCACATGAGCTACTGGATTTACCTCTCGCCGTTGCTGGCCATCGGCATGGTCGTGTTGGGTTGCCTGCTGTTGCTCTCGCGCAGCGATATGATTCCTGAAAAACACACAAAATAGAAAGATGAGAGATTTGGGTTTTGCCCTATAAAGGCCGTCTGAACAATGGTATAATCCGCCGATTCAGACGGCCTTTTTTATTGTGGTTTAAGTTTGAAATTTACCCTACCGGCCGCACCGTTTTCTTACATTTTGCAAAGTTTCCGCCATGACCCAAGACAAAATCCTTATTCTCGACTTCGGCTCGCAAGTTACCCAGCTGATCGCCCGCCGCGTGCGCGAAGCCCATGTTTACTGCGAACTGCATTCTTTCGACATGCCTTTGGAAGAAATCAAAGCCTTCAACCCGAAAGGCATCATCCTCTCCGGCGGTCCTAATTCCGTTTACGAATCCGATTATCAAGCCGATACCGGTATTTTTGATTTGGGCATTCCGGTTTTGGGCATCTGCTACGGCATGCAATTTATGGCGCACCACTTGGGCGGCGAAGTTACCCCGGGTAACCAACGCGAATTCGGTTATGCGCAAGTTAAAACCATCGACAGCGAGCTGACACGCGGCATTCAAGACGATGCGCCAAACACGCTCGACGTTTGGATGAGCCATGGCGATAAAGTTTCCAAACTGCCTACCGGCTTCTCTGTCATCGGCGATACCCCGTCTTGCCCGATTGCCATGATGGAAAATGCTGAGAAACAATTCTACGGCATCCAATTCCACCCTGAAGTGACCCATACCAAACAAGGCCGCTCGCTGTTGAACCGCTTTGTCTTGGATATTTGCGGCGCACAACCAAGCTGGACCATGCCGAACTACATTGAAGAAGCCGTTGCCAAAATCCGCGAACAGGTCGGCAGCGACGAAGTGATTTTAGGTTTGTCCGGCGGCGTGGACTCTTCCGTAGCGGCCGCGCTGATTCACCGTGCCATCGGCGATCAACTGACCTGCGTGTTTGTTGACCACGGTTTGTTGCGTTTGAACGAAGGCAAAATGGTGATGGATATGTTTGCCCGCAACTTGGGTGTGCGCGTGATTCACGTTGATGCCGAAGAGCAGTTTTTGGCGAAACTTGCCGGCGTAACCGATCCGGAGAAAAAACGCAAAATCATCGGTGCGGAATTTATCGAAGTATTTGATGCCGAAGAGAAAAAACTCACCAACGCCAAATGGCTGGCGCAAGGCACGATTTACCCTGACGTAATCGAATCCGCAGGCGCGAAAACCAAAAAAGCCCACGCCATCAAATCGCACCACAACGTCGGCGGCCTGCCTGAAAACATGAAGCTCAAGCTGCTTGAGCCGTTGCGCGACTTGTTCAAAGACGAAGTGCGCGAATTGGGCGTGGCTTTGGGCCTGCCACGCGAAATGGTGTACCGTCATCCGTTCCCGGGCCCAGGTTTGGGCGTGCGTATCTTGGGCGAAGTGAAAAAAGAATACGCCGACTTGCTCCGTCAAGCAGACGATATTTTTATCCAAGAGTTGCGCAATACTACCGATGAAAACGGCACATCTTGGTATGATCTGACCAGCCAAGCCTTTGCCGTATTCCTGCCTGTGAAATCCGTCGGCGTGATGGGCGACGGCCGTACTTACGATTACGTCGTAGCTTTGCGTGCCGTGATTACCAGCGACTTTATGACTGCGCACTGGGCTGAGCTGCCTTACTCGCTGCTTGGCCGCGTGTCCAACCGCATCATCAACGAAGTCAAAGGCATCAACCGCGTGGTTTATGATGTCAGCGGCAAACCGCCTGCCACGATTGAATGGGAATAA